>DATCOF010000143.1:0-14407 GCA_036564845.1 Chitinophagaceae bacterium
GAAATATGAAGATTTGTCTTTAGATTTCTTGTAATCAATTTTGCCCCGATCACGATTACCAGCATGATTGCCCATGTAGTAACAATGGTTAAATTAATATTGACAAAACCATGTTGCCAAAAAACGGTTTCGTCAGGACTAAGTTTCAATATTTACCTCCTTTATATTTGCCTGCTTTGCATCAATTGATTTAGTAAAATATATAACAAGAAAACGTGCTGATATAAAACCTAAAAGAGCCAGCAAAAGTCTTTGCAAGTTTCCTGCACCAAGAAAATAAAATCCAACGAGTGTAATACTTATCCTGAAGACAAAACTCCCGAGAATTACCAGCGCTGGTTTTTTCGATGTCACGGCTTTCTTTACCGTAAACCATAGGCCGCCAAAGAACAATGTTCCCAACAGTAAACCTGCAATAAATACAATTATCATTTTTAAAATATCATTCATCTTCCTGCTCTTTATTTTGATGCATTTCTTTATCTTCTTTATCAACCCAATACCATGCAATTACACTTCCCGTTACTAATCCCGCAATTAAAAGTGTAAGCGTCCATGAAAAAGTTTGCGGATATTTTTTATCCAGCCACACTCCTAATAGTGCTCCCAGCACTGCGGGTACCACAACAGACCATCCTATCATTCCCATCATTCCCAAACCAAACCATACTTTGTTTTTATTTCGCAGGGATCTTATTTTTCTTTTTTCTTTTTCAGCAATTTGTTTGCTAAATGAATCGGTTTCTTTTTTATCTGCATCGGGTTTCATTTTATTGTTGTTGAAATTTCTGCAGCTTCAACATAAAACTGCTTTCCATTTTTGCCATTACATGACGAACATTTTTTTCGTTATCATCAAGATCTTTGAATTCTTTTTCCACCGATTCATGCAACTTGCCGAGATCAGCTCCGCCTATTGCATTGCGAACGGATACCATTACTTCTGTTCCGGCTTTTACTAATATGCCTTCATCAATAGCTATATATTTTATTCCACCTGTTGTTTCATAAGTAAAGATGCCTGGCACCAAGGCAGCCACACAATCCAGTCTTTGCGGTAAAAATCCATACTGCCCATCGCCTGTTTCCGCTACAATATTTTTTACGTTTTTGGTTTCTATAAAAACTTTAAACGGAAGTAATATTTTCAGGTTCATTAATTGTTCCATTGAATGCGATTATGCTTTAGCTAATTCAGGCGCTTCTTTTTTGGAAGCGGCATCATCATTTTTATTTGCCGGTTTTTTATCAGTTCCTTTGCTATCCTCTTTTTTTGCATCTGCCTTTTGCTTTGCTTCATCAATGCTGCCAATCATATAAAAAGCGCTTTCAGGCAAATCCTTAAATTCATCTGCAAGAATGCGTTCGCAACCATCAAGTGAATCTTTTAAACTCACTTCTTTTCCTTTGATACCACTGAATTGCTCAGTGGCAAAAAAAGGCTGTGTAAAAAATCTTTCCAAACGTCTTGCACGGTTAACAACATTGCGGTCTGTGGTAGAGAACTGCTCCAAACCAAGCATAGCGATTATATCTTTCAGCTCTTTGTATTGAGCCAGTGTTTCTCTTATTTGCTGGGCAAGATTATAATGCCGGTCGCCAATAATTCCAGGTGTGGCCATTTTAGAATTTGATTGCAACAGGTCGATAGCAGGATACAATCCCTCGCCGGCTTTTTTTCGGGACAATGCAATGGATGCTGAGAGATGTGGAAAAGTATGAACCGCCGCAGGGTCTGTTAGATCATCTGCAGGAACATACACCGCCTGTATGGAAGTAATGGCTGCTGTATCTGTATTTGCTATGCGTTCTTCCAGCTTGGAAAGTTCCGTACCCATCGTAGGTTGATAGCCTAACCGGGATGGCATTTGTCCCATCAGCCCGCTCACCTCCATGCCCGCCTGTATAAACCTGAAAATATTATCAATGAGTAACAACACATCACGTCGTTCATCATCCCTGAAATATTCTGCCATAGTTAAGGCAGCATGACCAACACGAAACCTTGCACCGGGCGGTTCATTCATTTGTCCAAACAACATCACCATATCTTTCAGCACGCCTGCTTCTTTCATATCATGGTATAACTCCTGGCCTTCACGGCAACGTTCACCAATACCGCAAAACATACTTACTCCCTTGTTATGCCCCACCATATTGTGAATCATTTCTGTAAGCAAAACGGTTTTGCCCACTCCTGCTCCTCCAAACAAACCTGCACTGCCGCCACGTTCCAATGGCATCAGTACATCTATGGCTTTAATGCCCGTTATAAATACTTCTGATTTTGTAGAGCGCTTTGCCAACGGGGGTGGCGGCTGGTGTATTTTCCGTTGCTCCATTTTTTTTAATGGCTTTCCGTGATCAATAGTATTCCCAAAAACATCGAACATACGTCCCATGATTTCTTTTCCAACAGGCACAGTCAACTCCTTTCCGTCTGTTTCTACCAACATGTCACGGGTCAAACCCTGTGTAGGATTGAGAGCAATACCCCGAACCTTGTGATCATCTAACTGTGTTAATACTTCTACAGCAATCTCTTTATCCTTTCCTGTATGAAGCAGTGTATAGATGGGAGGTAAATTATTTTCAAAGAATACATCTACAACACTTCCACGAACGGAAATAATTTTTCCGTAATGTAAAGGATTGTCTTTATGTCTTTGAACCGTCACCATATTTAGATACTAATTCACTTATTTGTCAATGATCCAATTTTTCGCTTCTGGCAACTCAGCATCTTTAAAAATGCGAACCTCACCATGCATCATATAACCGAAGAATTTAGCAAGCGTATTTATCAATTGATGATCAGATACCAAAGCAATTTTTCCCCAGGCAGAAAAATGTTTCATACCTACCTTTGCATCATCCAGCATTGCACTCAAATCAAACCCGGTAAAGCTGCTGCCAAGATGGTATAACAACCTGATCTTTTTGTTTTCTTCCAGTTTTTTCTCCACGGCAGGAATTAAAACCGTTTCATAATCAGTTCCCGTTACTTTACCTTCCGCAGAAATACCCAGCACATTTTCGGGTAAATCGTTTATTATTTTTAACATGTTTAATATTTTACGTTCAGCAAAATGATGTTATAAAAGCCCCCCAATAACTATGCTTAAAAAATGATAATTATCAGTAATCAAGCTAATTCAATTGAATTTAATCAGTTTTGTATCAGTAAAGTTTCTCTTTTATATTTTCTGCTGTTGCAGGATAAACCAATCCGTAATCCTGTGACAATAATTTTTCATCTTTATCGTGGTAATCTAATTGCTTAAGCAAATCGGTTATCAGTGCTATATGTGTTATTTTTTTCTTATCTGCATTTACAATTTTCCATGGAGTATGTTTAAAATTTGTTTTCAGCAGCATTTCATTTCTTGCTTCAGAATAGTCTTTCCAATACCTTAATGCTTCCTTATCAATAGGGCTTATTTTCCATTGCTTCAGCGGGTCTTTCTTGCGATCATCCAATCTTTTTTCCTGCTCTTCTTCACTGATATCCAGATAGTATTTCAGCACTATAAAACCTGCATTTACAAGCATCTCCTCAAATAATTCTACCTGCGTAAAAAATGATTTGTATTCTTTATTACTGCAAAAGCCCATTACTTTTTCTACTCCTGCACGGTTGTACCAGCTTCGGTTGAATAGTACAAATTCGCCTGAGACCGGCAACCGGGCTGAGTAGCGCTGAAAATACCATTCCCGCTCTTCACGGTCAGATGGCTTGCCCAAGGCTACAACATTTGTTTCGCGGGGGCTGAGGTGCCTGATAATTCTTTTTATAGTTCCGTCTTTACCGGCTGTATCCCTGCCCTCCAGTATCACGAGCAGTTTCAGGTTAGAGGATATAATTTCCTTTTGCAGTTTCACCAGTTCAATGAAGAGATTGTATAATATTTTTTTCTTGTTGTTCATGATAATGAATTATAATAACCAATTATTATAGCATGTTTTCAGCGTTCAATTACTAATATGACTAAATTTAGACTCATCAAATAATGCAGAACCTTTTATAAAAGCAATGGAGACATCTACAATAATTTTAAAATTCTCCCATTGTATCTCTTTAATATGCCGGACTGGTACCATGATTTTCTTTCCCCCAATCCAATTATGTGTATCAATCACCAAATCCACAACCTGCCAGGTTTCATCGTCGATAATAAAATCTTTTAAATGACCAATATCCCCATCCGTGCATGGATATGATAACCGGAGATCCTTTGCGTGCTGCGTAAATGCGGATTATCATCAGACCGTTGATCAGTAAAGTCAACATCTTTTGCAATTCTTTCATCAATAATAGGGTCAGAATTAATATAGCCACCAAAGCCCCCTGCATAAAATCCGCTTCCCCAATAACTTCTCCAGGGATAATGTCCATACAATTTAATTTCCTGCCTGCGCGAGATGGGTTTGTTGGTATCAATATCAGGGCTATTTTTTATTTGCTCTTTAGTAAGATTAATTGGAAAGTCTTTATTATCCCAATCTGGCACCTGCAATGCCTGTGGTGAAATAAGAACTTTTCTGTTAGAAAGCCAGTTGCCCGTTTCTACAATTAAATACCGGACAGCCCAGGTTTCATTATCAAAATAAAACTCTTTTACTTCGCCAATCTCCCCATCTGTGGCTCCCATTTTGTAACCGATTAAACTGTTAATATTGTGTTGCATGATTTTATTTTTAATGTGTTTAATTCCGATAGGATAGGTTATTCTTTAAATAATCTCTTTAATTTGTCAATATTACTTTCAGTGCCTTTTCCTTTTCAGCATTTCCAAATGTTTCATAAGCCTCCATTATCTGATCCAGTTTAAAATGATGAATGATCAGTTTTTTAGGTTGTATCTTTTTAGATTGAACTGTTTTAAAGAGCATAGGTGTTGTCTATAATTGTCATTTTTATTTGATTAATTGTTAAAGTAAAGTCTGTACTTATTATAACGATGATTTTAAAGCGGTGTCATGTTTCTCAACTTCGCAGAAAACATTGCTGTTGCAAAACATATTTTTATCCATCTATCAAACATGCGTCGTTAATAATTTTATGTTCTATTACAAGAAACTCCAATAAGTTTCTTCTGCATGAAAGTTTGTTTCAGGCCAATGATTCATATCAAATTTTTCAAATGTTTGAAAATGGAATCGGTAGAATTTTCGATATTATTTCGGTTTGCCTTCACGGCAATTTATTACAGCTGCTTTTGTAAAAATTAACAGGCCTTGTTCTAAGGGAAGGCATACCCGAAATAACTTTTCTGTTACGATGAAAACAGGAGCACATAAATTGCAACCTGAAAAATTGTTAACAGCCACATTTAATAATTTCTTCTTCCATAGTTTTCGCTGTATCGGAATTGCGGTCTTCTTTGATCGATAATTACTACATCCCCTTCTTCGATTTCCTGCACTTTACTACTTTTATCCAGATCTGAATCCGAGGGATGTTGAGTTGATTGCTGCCAGGAGTTATCAGCAGGTTGTTGAGGGTGTTGGTCATTTTTATTTTCAGCCATTTCTTTTATATTATTTGTAATTGAAAAATATTGTAAAGTTCCTGAAGCTATTGCTTCAAATTACGATTAATAGACTTCAGACGTCAATTTCCCATAGTAGTTCTGAAGGTTCGCTTCATAAGATTCGCTAATGGCTTCACCAGGCTCATATTCGGGGCTGTTTTTTATATCTTCTTCTGTAACATTAACCGTAACTTCAGAAATATCCCATTCTATTTTTTTAATCAATTTTGGAAAGATGATCACTTTTTTACCGGAAAACCAATGACCCGTATCCACTACGAGGTATGCCACTTTCCAGGAAGTATCATCTATTATAAAATCTTCAATGTCTCCAATTTTGCCATCAATAGCGTGGATACTATAGCCCCTAACTATGTGAGTACTCCACAGATGAGGATCACCATCAGCATGCTTAGTTTCCTTACTGTTTTCCCGTCTCACCGCTTCGACAAGTGGCTCATGAACCTGGGTCATCATTCCGGAAACGCCCATCCCGCCGCCCCAAATGCCGCCACCCCAATAACTGGTCCACGGGTAATATTCATACATTTCAATTTCATGCTGACGGGAAACCGGTTGCTCCGTATCAACAAAAGGGCTATTCTTTATTTTTTCTTTTGTGAGATTAATTGGAAAAACTTCATTCTTCCAGTCAGGAGTTAATAGCGCCTGCGGTGATATAAGCACCTTACGACCATTGAGCCAGTTACCTGTTTCTACTATTAGATAGCGTATCGTCCAGCTTTGATCATCAAAGTAAAACTCTTTAACTTTTCCTATTTCGCCATCTGTTGCGCCCATGGTATAACCGACTAAGCTTTTAATACTTCTTTTCATTTTTTTGAATTTAAAATTGCCTTCGTTCAACCGCATCCATTACCGTGCCATTTCGCTAGTTTGTTCTTAGCACCAACTATCCTGAATTACTATGCGTATCCGCATCATCTTCTGCTGTTATAAAAAAGCTGGTAGGTTGAAAAGGGACTGAAGTTTTCAATGAACTCTTCATGGTTTTTGAAAGTAAACTGCTCGAAGTAATTAGCTGCCCTACTTCTTTGGTTCCATTCTCTTCTGTGTTCACCCACACGATATAAACCTTTTTTGGTGGATCAAGCCTTGAGGACTCTGCCAGCCTCATTAGCTTAAATCAATATTGTAATTTTTATTTTTATCTTTTTTGGTGATTGCCCCTAAGCAGAGTTCACGTAAAAAAGGAATGAAAGTGTAGATATTATTATTAGGTTAAAGGTTACTTGTCCGGGTAACCTTTTTGATTAAAAGCTTGTAACAGAAACGTGGAGTATGGCAATAGAGATAGTTACAAAAGACGACCTGGAGCAATTCAGGGTGCAATTATTAAATGACATCCGTCAATTAATTTCCCCATCGCATGAAGCCAAATTAATTAAGCCCTGGCTTAAAAATTCAGAAGTGAGGAAACTGTTGAATATTTCTTCCAATACAATTCAAAGACTAAGAATAGCCGGAAAGCTTCCTTCCAGTAAAGTGGGTGGGGTTCATTATTACCGGTATGAGGATATAGAAAAACTGTTGAAAGGTAATGCAGTATAATGAATGTGATAGAGCCGAAGTGAAAGAGCTTACGAATTTTTATTCTGCTATTAAGGATGATAACAGGATTGGGACAACGCATATAAGCATGTACATGGCATTGTTCCAGTTATATAATTTAAACCTGTTTACAAATCCTATACAAATTACCAGAGGTATGGTGATGGAAGCGGCGAAGATTAATGGTTTAGCTACATACCACAAGTGTATAAAGGATTTATCTGACTTTGGATATATTCAATATTTACCCTCATATAATCCTTCAATAAATAGCCAGGTGTATTTGTTGAAAATATAAAGGCAAGTATCAATTTTCTTCTTCATTTTTTTTTGCAGGCATCTTCAAAAAATTGTATTTTTGGGTTAGGATTTGCATTACTCTGTCGATTGAAATTAGTGAGTAATTCGTGAGTTAGTAAACTCAAGCTTCTTTAAAATATTGATTTTCAGCATAATATAAATGGGGTGTTACTCCCTCAGTCTCCGCAAGGTTAATATATCAACATCACTAATTGAAATAACCAGGCTGCTAAAATTATTTTGAAAAATCATTTAATACCTGCTTGCCTCATTTAATACATCTATTGCTTCTTTATCCAATTTTAAATCGGATGCTGCAATAAGATCATTCAATTGTTGTGTATTGGTGGTACTTGCTATTGGTGCTGCAATGGTTGGTTGCGCCATTAGCCATGCAAGTGAAACGGTTGCCGGCACTGTGTTGTATCGTTTGGCAACTTCATCAAGAGCTTGTAAAATTTTAAAACCGCGTTCATTCATATATTTTTTATTCCCTCCGCCCCTTGCACTTTTTGAGAGATCGGTTTCAGTTCGATACTTTCCTGTAAGAAAACCACTCGCCAGTGAATAATAATTTATCACGCTAATATTTTTCTGCAAACAATACTGTTGATATTCTTTTTCAAAAGTTTCACGGTCATATAAATTATATAACGGTTGAAGTGTTTCGTAACGAGGCAATCCTTTACTCTCACTGTATTCAACGGATCGCTTTAATCTTTCAATTGATAAATTAGAAGCACCGATGGCTATCACTTTTCCTTGTTTTATTAATTCTGCGAATGCATCAATTATTTCTTCAACAGGTGTAGAAAGATCATCAAAGTGTGATTGGTAAAGATCGATATGATCAGTTTGTAAACGCTTTAATGAATCTTCAACTGCTTTAAAGATGTAATTCTTTTTAAGATTTTTTCCTTCACCCATATCGCTGCCAACCTTAGTGGCAACAATTACTTTATTACGATTGCCTCGTTGCTTCATCCAGTTACCAATTATTTTTTCAGATTCACCGCCATGGTTTCCTTCCTTCCATCTTGAATAAACATCAGCAGTATCTACTAAATTAAATCCTGCATCAACAAATGCATCCAGTAATTTAAAAGAGGCAGGCTCATCTATCGTCCAACCAAAAACATTTCCACCAAATGCAAGTGGTGCCACTTCTATACCTGAATTTCCTAATTGTCTTTTTCCCATTTTTAAGTTGACATTTTTGTTGCTGAGATTCACGCAAAGCGGCAAAGATAGGAAAGGCGCTAAGAAACATTTGCGACTTAGCCTCTTTGTATCTTTGCGTGAAATAAAAATTATGGCTTTACTTTTTCAACCGTTACAAATCAAGAGCATTGAATTAAAAAACAGAATTGTTGTTTCTCCCATGTGCCAGTATTCCAGTGAAGATGGTTTTGCCAATGATTGGCATCTTGTACATTTAGGAAGCCGGGCTGTAGGTGGAGCAGCGCTTGTTTTTACAGAGGCAACTGCAGTTTCTCCCGAAGGAAGAATAACACCATCTGATCTTGGAATTTGGAAAGATGAACACATAGAATTTCTAAAACGCATTGTTACTTTTATTGAATCTCAAAACTCCATTGCCGGAATTCAGTTAGCGCATGCCGGACGCAAAGCAAGCCATGATATTCCATGGAAAGGCAGTGCTGTACTTACTGCTGAAGAAGGAGCATGGCAAACATTTGCCCCAAGTGCAGTGCCTTATAAAGAAAGTGATCCCTTACCAAAAGAAATGAGTAAAGATGATATTAAAAAGGTAATAAATGATTTTAGCGACGCTGCAAAAAGATCAATGATAGCAGGCTTTAAAATAATTGAGATACATGCTGCACATGGTTACCTGTTAAATGAATTTATGTCTCCATTAAGCAATGAAAGAAAAGATGAGTATGGAGGATCTTTTGAGAACCGCATAAGATTGCTGCTCGAAATTGTAGATGCAACAAGAAAAGTATTTACAGAAGAACATCCATTATTTGTACGCATATCAGCAACCGATTGGGTAGAGGGTGGATGGACAGAAGATGACTCAGTAAAACTTACTGCGATATTAAAAGATAAATCTGTGGACGTTATTGATTGTTCAACAGGTGGAAATATTTCTTCACAAAATATTACTGTTACTCCTTTGTACCAGGTACCTTTCGCAGAAAAAATAAAAAAAGAAACGGGCATACTCACCGGTGCTGTGGGCATGATAACAACTTCACAACAGGCTGAAGAAATTCTTGCCAAACAACAGGCTGATCTTATTTTACAGGCAAGACAATTTTTGCGTGACCCATATTTTCCATTACACGCAGCCAGAGAATTGAACGTTGATGTGCCCTGGCCTGAACAATATGAAAGAGCAAATAAATAATTTCATTACAGCATTTATACTTTTTTCAATTGGTAAATTTCCATTGTATCCTTCGTACTTATACAATAAAACATAAAAAATTATCGTTTTGTAGAATATTATCCAATATCCAATGGACAGAATTTTACATAGATTGCCAAATTCTAAATGCAAACTTATTTTTTTACTGTTTGCGATAAATATTTGTGCGCATTCTGTAATGGCCCAATGTGGTTTAACTATTTCTACAAGCATTACTAATGTAACATGTTATAATGGAACCAATGGTTCTGTTACAGTAACCGTATCGGGTGGTACAGCTCCCTATCAATATCAATTAGCAGAAGGCGGTGCAGGTGCATGGAGCTCAACTAATACATTTACAGGATTAGCAGCAGCTACTTATCCTCTTTCAGTAAAAGATAATACTGGTTGTATCCAAACAATATATATTACAATAACACAACCTCCTGCTATTGCAATTAATTATACTGCAACTGATGTTACATGTACCGGCGGGAGTAATGGAAGTATAACAATAAACGTATCAGGAGGCACATCGCCATACACCTATAACTGGACGAAAAATGGTTTAGCATTTTCAACAACAGCAAATCTTACAAACCTTTTACCGGCTAATTATAATCTTGTAGTAACAGATGCTGCAGGATGTACTGATGCTCCCATTATTCTACAGGAAATTAAAAGCATTGGGCTTACCGGCTTTAATGAAGATGTAGTGGCCAATGGAATAAATACAACTCCTGCTTCTGTAACCTCCCAGGCATTTGATGATGGAAACGGTGCTGTATTATATGAAGAGGGATATACAAATGCATCAGCTGTTACGAGTACACCGGGTGGATTACCTGCAGGTGGAAGTTTTACCAGTATACAGAACAGCAGCCGGCCTTACCAGCTGGCTTCTTATACAGGAAACAATTCTCTTTTATTACGCTCATCGTCTGCAACTACTTATGGAGGTTCGGTTTCCGGTACGCTTACTTTTCAAACCCAATTTAAAAGTACCTATAGTATTTTATATGTTTTAGGCTCAACCGGCTCAGGCACTGGTACTGTAGATTATACTGTTCACTTTGCTGATGGTACAACGGCCACAGGTCAGTTAACTTTTGCTGACTGGTATAATACAGCGGCCAGCACACAAAATGCAATACTATTAAAAAGAGTTGAGAGAACAACAGGAGTATTTGATTCCCGTTATAATTTTAATTTGTTTGAAGTTCCTATAACGATCCCCGGTGCCGACCAATCTAAAGTAATCAACTCAATTGATTTTTCCTGGGCTAATGCAGGCTCTGCCAGAATAAATCTGATGGCTATTACCGGGTATACATCCACCACATCAGGTATCCGAATCGATGACGGAACAAGTGCTACAGTTACTCCCTCAGTGTCCGTGGCATCTAATGCTGCATCTAATACTTTTTGTACAGGACAAAATATAACTTTTACAGCCACTCCAACTAATGGAGGAGCTGGTCCCGTTTACCAATGGAAACTAAATAATGTGAACACCGGAACTAATTCGCCAACATATTCTAACAGCGGATTAAACAATAATGACCAGGTAGAAGTTGTAATGACAAGCAATCTTGCATGCGTAAGCACAACTACTGCCAGCAGCAATACACTCGTTATGACAAATGGTACTGCAACAGCTTCTGTAAGTATTTCGGCGTCTACTACCAATACATGCTCCGGCACTACTGTTAACTTTACAGCCACTCCAACTAATGGAGGAACTGCTCCCTCTTATCAATGGAAACGAAATAATGTGAATGTGGGTACTAATTCACCAACTTATTCAACCAGCGGATTAAGTAATAATGACCAAATAAAAGTTGTAATGACAAGCAGTATTGGTTGTGCTCTCTCTAACCCTGCAACAAGTAATACTATTACAATGAGCATAACAAATAATGCAACACCAACGATAACAGTTACATCTAATCCTGCCTTTCCTTACAATGGTTTTCCTGTGATGTTTACGTCAACTATTACGTATGGCGGTGCCAGTCCCGGTTATCAATGGTATAAAAATGGTAATACTATCAGCGGCGCTACTTTACCGTTTTTGTCTGTAGTTAATCCTGTAACAACCGAAAAATATTCTGTTAAGCTTACTTCCTCATATTCATGCAGTACATCTCCTTATGCGATGAGTAATTACATTGATGTCAGTTCCACTTTGCCGGTATCATTGGAGTGGTTTGAAACAAAACCTGTAAGCGGTAAAGCATTACTGCAATGGAAAATGTCGCAGGAGATCAATAACAAACAATTTATTATTGAACGTACTTTAGCCTCCGAACCCTCATCTTTTAAAGTAGTAGGCAATGTTGCTTCTTCATCTGCAACAGGTGCAGTTTATAAATTTACAAATGATCCCGGACATTCTGGTATATACCTGTACAGGCTTATGCAGGAAGATATTGACGGACAAAAAAGATCTCTTGGTATAAGAAAAATTAATCTTAATGGTAAGAATAGCTGGACGATCCAGAACATTGGAAGCATTTGGAAACTGAACTGCACACAGGCTTTTATTTATCAACTTATAGATATGCAGGGGCGTATTCTTGAACATAATTCTGCTTCGGGCAACATTGATATACCAAAACCACCCTGTAATGGTATTTATTTACTGCAACTTAATATAGGTGGCGAAAGCTATATACAAAAGCTATTGAAATAATTTTATTTCTGCTCTTATAACGTTGCCATATCAATTACAAAACGATAACGAACATCACCTTTTAACATGCGTTCGTATGCTTCGTTAATATCTTTTATGTTTATCACTTCCACATCACTTACAATATTATGTTCGGCGCAATAATCAAGCATCTCCTGTGTTTCGGGTATGCCGCCAATAAGAGATCCTCCTAAACTTCTTCTCTTCATGATCAGATTGAATGCAGGAACCTGTGCAGGTGTTGGAGGTGCACCAACGCAAACCATTTTACCATTTGTTGCAAGCATGTTCAGGTAAAGATTATAATCATGTTCTGCAGAAACAGTATCCAAAATAAAATCGAAATAGTTACTAACTGATTTTACCTGCTCCGCATCCGAGGTTAAAACAAATTTATGGGCGCCTAATCTTTTTGCATCTTTTTCTTTTGATGGAGAATGACTAAGCATAGTAACTTCTGCACCAAATGATACTGCAAGCTTTACACCCATGTGTCCTAAACCACCAAGACCTAATATTCCAACTTTATCACCTTTGCCAACCTTCCAGTGGCGCAGCGGAGAATATGTTGTGATACCTGCGCAAAGCAATGGTGCTACACCTTCCAAAGGAAGCTTATCAGATATCGTTAAAACAAAATCTTCATGCGCAAGAATCAGTTTGCTGTATCCGCCCAACGTGTAACCACTTCCGTCTTTTTCTTTGCCGTTGTAAGTGCCAACCATTCCATTCTCACAATATTGTTCCAGACCTTCTTTACAACTATCACATTCCCGGCAGCTATCCACCATACACCCAATGGCTGCAAGATCACCGGCTTTAAATTTCTTTACATGATCACCTACTCTTGTTACACGTCCAACAATCTCGTGACCCGGTACACATGGATATTGGGTACCGCCCCACTCATTACGAACTGTATGCAGATCGCTGTGACAAACGCCGCAAAATAAAATTTCAATTTCCACATCATGTGGCTTGGGTTCTCTTCTTTCAAACGTCCATGGGGATAATGGATCGGTTGCACTTTGTGCTGCGTATGATTTTGTAGATTTCATTTTTTTTTATTTAGGAGTTGCAAATGTAATACCTAAAAATTAAGATGATCCAAATCTTCTTTTAATAGAAAAAACCCATGCAGATTGCATGGACTTTTCGTTATTGGAGGTTTTTGTTATCTAACTCTTCCTTCTTTTTTATCTTTTGATCTGCCTATGATGTATCCACCACCTGCACCTACTACACCACCTATAATTGCACCTTGTACTTTATTTCTACTGATCACTGCGCCAAGTACTGCACCACCAACTCCACCGATGGTTGCATCTTTTGCAGCATGGCTCCAGCCTCTTCTCCTTCTTACTGTTGTAGTGCTTGTATTGTTGTTTGTGCTGGCAGTACTTCTGGAAACATTCCGGTTATTACGTGTTGTTGTGTTGGTATTTGTATTTTGCCCGTTAGCAACGGCTGCATTTTTATTTGGATTAGTTAATGTAGTTGTTGTAATAATACTACCGGTATCAGTCATAATATTACTCTTGTACATGCCTGTTGTATCTACCAATATCACATCTTTCTTTGAATCCAGGTCCGATTTAGAGTTGCATGCAACAAAAATTGAAGCAACCATAAAACAAAAAATAATCTTTTTCATATTCTGTAGTTTTAATTACACTATGTAGTGAGAAAACTGTGCCAGAGTGATATTTTTCTTTTATTTTTTAACATGACAGGTATCATATAAGGCCTTGTATCTACTGGCTTTTAACGTGTTGTGAGTGTGTAATACCAATATGAATAAATAATTAGTCCAATATTTGTTTATTGGATTTTTTTGTCTATCTTTGGACTAAATAATATATCACTATATGTCATCGCCAAAACAAATAAAAATAGAAGAAAGCATTGGCCAATTACGCAAACTTC
>DATCOF010000144.1:0-11989 GCA_036564845.1 Chitinophagaceae bacterium
GGTATCATTTGAGTAATAAGTTGACCACTTGCCTGTTTCTGTTATTGAGGCTTCATTTTTGTCCGCAAGGCAGATAAAAAAAGGAATAGCTTGTTCAACTTCTACATATTTTAGTCGCCTTATGTAATAAAGTGATTGAGCAAGAATTGTTGCAAAGGCTTTTAGATTATGAAAATTTTTGTCAGTCTTAAATTCAAAAAATACTTGCGGGGTATATAAGTCGTGATGATGTGAAGTGTCGTATTTTATTTTAAAATAGCTGGCGTAAGTTGCCTTTACTACTTCTTCTTGTGTTGCCTTGTCCAGTCTGTTTTTAAAGTCGTCAAATGTCATTTTCTATATTTACGTTAAGGTGTTTGCATGATGGCTGTTAGTGTTACTGCTAACAAATAAATATACACTACTATTTATAACTGCGTATAGTTTTAATGTAATTTGTATTTGTTATGATTTCAACAATAAATATCCCTTCCAACAAAATGTTATCCGAATTCAACAGGATACTTATCAGTCGCGGTTTCACAGAACACAAAGCCTTACAATGCGCAGAAATTTTTACAAATAATAGTGTTGATGGAGTGTACTCTCATGGTGTAAACCGCTTTGCAACTTTTGTAAAAATGGTTGATGAAGGTTTTGTAAAACCAAACAATACACCATCATTAAAAAGTAAACATGCAGGCATTGAGCAATGGGATGGAAACCTTGGCGCCGGCCCGTTGAATGCAATGCATGCAACAGACACAGCAATAAAACTTTCACAACAATATGGTATCGGTTGTGTTGCATTATCAAACACCAACCACTGGATGCGTGGCGGAACGTATGGATGGCACGCAGCAAAAGAAGGTTTTGTATTTATTGGATGGACGAACACAATTGCCAACCTTCCTGCGTGGGGAGCAGTTGATAACAGGCTTGGTAATAATCCTCTTGTTTTGGCTGTGCCATTTAATGATGATGCAATTGTTTTGGATATGGCAATGAGCCAATATTCTTTCGGCAGCATGGAACTTGCAAAAATGAAAGATGAAAAACTTTTGGTAAATGGTGGCTATGATACATCAGGACAATTAACCAACAACCCTTCTGAAATTATTGCATCAAAACGTGCGCTGCCAATTGGTTATTGGAAAGGCGCAGGTTTATCATTATTGCTTGATGTACTCGCAACAATATTATCCGGTGGTTTATCAACAAATGAAATAAGTAAGAACGAAATAGAAACTGCAGTGTCACAGGTTTTTATTGCAATTGATATTTCGAAGTTGAATAATCATTCTTCAATTCCTGTTATGATTGCAAACATTATTAATGATTATCATCAGTCATCAACCGAAGATGAAAAAAATAAGATCATGTATCCCGGCGAACGCGTTTTGCAAACAAGAAAAAATAATCTTGCCAATGGCATTCCTGTTATAAAAAAAATATGGGAAGAAATTATGCAGTTATAAAAAAGAGGACACACGGCATCCTCTTTCTTCAAAATAAAAAGGATAAAATATTACATCTTACTTATGAATTGCCCGTGAACTGTCTAAATGTTTTTCAGGTGCATTAGTAACAGTATTTGATTTCGGGTTATTGCCACGTGTGCTGTCAGTAACAGAGTGGCTGGCGTTAGTATTACTGGTATCTGTACTTCCGTTCTCATCCCTGTTGGTGCACGCAACAAAAAAGAATGTGCATGTTAAAAATAAAAATGCAATGTTTACTTTTTTCATATTGAGTTGTTTTATTAATGATAAAAAAGAGGATCAAATGGTAAGCCACTTTAGTCTTAAGAATACACTTTACGGATCAAATTTTTAATAACCTGCTCACTGCTTCATCAAGTGTGCTTTCTTTTTTTGCAAAGCAAAAGCGTAAAACCTTATCATCTTTTCCATTTTTATAAAATGCTGATGTAGGAATTGTAGCAACACCAAAATCTTTTGTCAATCGAATGGCAATATCTTTTTCGCTTTCATCGCTCAAGCCTTTGTAACTGTACAATTGAAAATAACTTCCATGAGAAGGCAATGGAGTAAATTTTGTTTGCTTCATCAGCTCCATGAAATAGTCGCGTTTGTTTTGCAAAAATTTTCCGAGCGTTAAGTATGATTCTTTGTTCTGCAAAAAATCAGCCAATGCAAATTGCATAGGAGAGTTGCAGCTAAAGCAATTGAACTGGTGAACTTTTCTAAATTCATTTGTCAATGCTGCAGGCGCAATGCAATAGCCAAGTTTCCATCCCGTGCAGTGATATACTTTGCCAAATGAAAAACAAACAAAACTCCTTTCTAAAAGATCGGGATAGCGCAACATGCTTTCGTGTTGCAAATCATCAAAAATCAAATGCTCATACACCTCATCACTCAAAATAAAAATGTTTGTGCCGGCAACAATACTTTGCAATTGCAAAATATCATCTTTGCTTAAAACCGCACCGGTAGGGTTATGCGGAGAGTTAAGCATTATCATTTTTGTTTTAGCAGAAATTCTTTTTCTTACTTCGTTCCAATCAATTTTATAATCGGGATATGTAAGCGGAATTAAAATTGGAACCGCACCATTGATCTCAACATTGGGAATGTAGCTGTCGTATCCGGGCTCAAAAATAATTACCTCATCACCGGGTTGCAACACGGTTGTGAGTGCGGTATAAATGGCATACGTTCCGCCGGGTGTTACAGTAATTTCTGTTTCAGGATTAATTTGCTGTTGATATAATCCAAAAACTTTTTCTGCAATAACATTTCTTAAAGAAGGCAATCCATTCATGTGGACGTATTGATTGTGTCCGGCCTTCATGTGTTGATCAACCAATGAAATTAATTCTTCACTCATTGGATAATCAGGAAAGCCCTGCCCAAGGTTGATGGCTTTATGTTCGACAGCCAATGAACTCATTACTGTAAAAATGGTAGGCCCAATTGTAGGAAGCTTGCTTGATATTGATGGTGACAATCAGAAATTATTTTGATGATAGATTTATCAAAAATAATTAATTGTGAGGTGTAAAATATTTTGATCTGTTGTTTACTTTTTTACGGCGTGTAAAAACGATAAACAAAGGAAAAAGCCACAATGTTTTTGAAAGATATTTTGTTGTGGTATGAAACAGGGATGCGTTCGGTGCGTTTACAGAGTTTTCTTTTCCAAACGTAACAATAAGTTTTTTTCCAAATTTCCAATCAAGATCTTTAAAGCGGGTTGTGTCGTAATATTGTTTCAAACTATCTGCGCAACAATTCCATTTACTTTCCAGGCGGTCACTGTCAGGAATATTTGGCTCCATGTTGGGATCAAAAAAATACCAATTGCTGTTAAACTTTAATTCAGTTGCATAGTGATGAGGAAAGCCTACAGAACGATAGGAAATATTTTTTCTTTTCATTACCTCCATCAATACCATCGATTGCTGTGAGCAGCCGCTAAAGCTGTATTTTAAAATATCATCAGGCTTAACGATAGATGCTAAACCGTATCCAAAAAAATATTCACCGGTTGCAGCTATCCAGTTTTGATTAAGTGGGTATCTTGAAAAGCCATGATAGAAGCGCTCTCTAAGAAGTTGAGAAACCATTAGTGCGTAGGCAAAAGAATTTGGCGCTATATTATTTTGTTTAGCAATACTGTCGGATACCTCAATAAGTTTTTCTGTGGAGTTTATATAAGCAAGGCGGGGATCGAATAATTCCTTATGATCGTATTGTGGTGTTTGTTCAAGATGAACATTAAAAAAATTGGGCAGTAATAACAATGCGGAGACCGCTATCAACAGTAGTTTCATAGAATACCACCTTTTGTAATTAATTTGTAAAGATGATAAACGTTTAAAGATGAAATTTATTATTAATAAAGAGCTGCTTATAAAAATTTATCGCCTTTATTTCTTTTTATCTCTGCCAGGTATTCTTTTATTTCCTGTTCTTTATTTTTTTTGCAGATAAGCAAAGCGTCCTTTGTGTCAACAATAATAAAATCATCCAGCCCCTGTAACAGCACTAATTTTTTATTATCTGCATGAACAACATTTTTAGTTGATTCAAAAATTACAACATTATCACCGGCTACAGCATTGTCCAAATAATCTTTTTCAAGATTTTCATAAGCGCTTCCCCATGTTCCAAGGTCACTCCAGCCAAAGGATGAAGGAATAACATAAACATTATCCGCCTTTTCTATAATGCCATAATCAATAGAAATATTTACACATTGAGGGTAAATTTTTTCTATTGCACTTTTTTCTCCGGGCGTATTAAACACTTTTTTCTCTGCGTCAAACACCTCATGTATTTCCGGAAGATATTTTTCAAACGCAGCAATTATAGCTTTTGTTTGCCACGCAAAAATGCCGGAGTTCCATAAAAAATCCCCGCTGGCTAAAAATGTTTTCGCCAATTCAAGGTCGGGTTTTTCAGTAAATGTTTTTACTTTATAAATATTGTCTGTTACTGATTGTTCTTCGTATTGAATATAGCCATAACCGGTATTTGGATGAGAAGGCTTTATGCCCATCGTTAATAATGCATTGTGCTTTTCGGTAAACGCAAGCGCCTCTAAACTTACTTTTATAAAAGAAGTTTCTTCTAAAATAAGGTGATCGGCAGGTGCACAGATCAAATTACTTTTTGGATCGAGCTGTTGTAATTTATAAGCGATGTACGCAACACACGGAGCCGTATTTTTTCTTGAAGGCTCACATAAAATATTTTCAGGGTTTAGGTCCGGGAGTTGATTTGCAACAATATCGCCGTACTGCTGCGATGTAACTATATAAATATTTTCTTTTGGAATAAATTTCGCAAACCTGTCATATGTAGACTGGATAAGGGTTCTGCCATGATTTAAAATATCCAGGAATTGTTTAGGAAATCCCATACGGCTCATCGGCCAAAAACGACTTCCTATTCCACCCGCCATTATTGCCACGTAATTATTTTTTTTCATACTCTTTTTCTCCATTAGATTATTCCTTCGCGAACAAGATCGTGCAAATGAATAATACCTGCATATTTTTTATTATCAATAACCAAAAGCTGGCTGATATTATTTTTTCTCATAAGATCCAATGCATCTACTGCAAGATCATTTTGTGAAATTGTTTTTGGATTGACTGACATAATATCTTTTGCAATTATGTTCTGCAATAAAACATTTTTTTCAAGCATCCTTCGCAGATCACCATCTGTAATAATTCCTGCGACACGTTTATTTTTATCTAATACTGCTGTAGCGCCCAGGCGTTTTTTTGTTATCTCTACAATCACATCTTTTAAAGAACTTTTTTCATCTACCTGCGGTTTTTCATTATAAACGGAAAGGTCTGAAACCTTCAGGTATAATTTTTTTCCCAATGTTCCCCCGGGATGAAACCTTGCAAATTCATCAGCAGTAAACCCCCTGGCACTCATTAAACAAATTGCTATCGCATCACCCATTACCATTTGTGCCGTGGTGCTGCTGGTTGGCGCTAAATTATTGGGACAAGCCTCTTTGCTTACAGTTGTATTTAAAACCAGGTCACCCTGTTTAGCCAAATAAGATTGAGTTTGCCCAACCATAGCAATAATTTTATTTCCAAAGTTTTTTACGATCGGCACCAAAACTTTTATTTCAGGGCTATCACCACTTTTGCTAATTATCATTACTACATCATCCTGGTGTATCATTCCCATATCACCATGTATTGCATCAGCAGCATGCATAAACAATGATGGTGTTCCTGTACTGTTAAGTGTTGCTACAATTTTTTGTGCTATGATCGCGCTTTTACCAATGCCGCTTATTACCAATCGTCCTTTGCAATTTAATACGAGGTCAATTATTTTTTTAAAATCAGCATTGATGTAAGAAACAAGGCCTGCAATGGATTCTGCTTCCTGCGTGATGGTTTGTTTTGCTAAAGAAATGATATCAGGTTTTTGCATTTAAATTTTACTGGTTAAACTCTACAGGAGAAAACAAAGAAATTCTCCCTTTAACGTTACTGATTTAGTGATGGAAATCTTTTAGAAAAATTATGTGCAAACGTACTTTAATTGCACGATAAGGCAAAAGGCCACCATCTTTATTTTACAAAACAGTTTATAAGGTGTATCTTAATACCTTTTAAAAATCTTGTTAATCATCCTGTGCACAGTGGAGTATGGTTTTGCATTAACCCGTAATTGAATTATTTTTGTGTACTTTACAAATTGTGAGCAGGAAAGAATTAAGCCAATGATAAATGAAAAACTAAGAAGTGGTACTAAAACCACTGCAAAGAAAAAAACTTCTGACAATCCATCTTCAGAACTCAGCAAACACCTTCACGAATATTTTGGATTTGACGGATTTAAATATCCGCAGGAAGAAATTATTAAAACGCTTCTGAGTGGTAAGGATACATTTGTAATTATGCCAACAGGCGGCGGTAAAAGCCTCTGTTATCAATTGCCGGCACTAATTAGCAAAGGTTGTGCAATAATTGTATCCCCACTAATTGCCTTGATGAAAAACCAGGTTGATCTTATGCGTGGGTACAGTACCAGCGATGATGTAGCCCATTTTTTAAACAGCACATTAAATAAAGGACAACAAAAAATTGTAAAGGAAGATCTTGTTTCCGGAAAAACAAAAATGCTTTATGTAGCGCCTGAAACACTTACCAGGGAAGATAACGTTGAATTTTTTAAAGATCTTGATATTTCTTTTTTTGCTGTTGATGAAGCGCACTGTATCAGTGAATGGGGACATGATTTCAGACCGGAATACCGCAGGCTTAGGGAGATAATGGATCAGATAAATAAGAACGTGCCGGTAATTGCACTTACAGCTACCGCCACACCAAAAGTTCAAAGCGATATTGTAAAAAATCTCGGATTACGTGATCCTAATATTTTTATCTCTTCCTTTAACCGTCCTAATCTGCATTATGAAGTTCAACCCAAAATAAATAAAGACCAGGCGGTTAAAAGTATAGTTAAATTTATTTCGCAAAACATGGGTAAGAGCGGGATAATTTATACTTTAAACAGAAAGACAACCGAAGAGTTAGCAGAAATGCTAATGGCCAACGGAATAAAAGCAGTTGCTTATCACGCAGGGTTAGATTCAAAATTAAGAGCCAGGCGCCAGGATCAGTTTTTAAATGAAGAGGTGCAGGTAATAGTTGCCACCATTGCTTTTGGTATGGGGATAGATAAACCCGATGTGCGGTTTGTTATACATTATAACATTCCAAAGTCGATTGAAAATTATTACCAGGAAACAGGAAGAGCCGGCAGAGACGGCCTTGAAGGAAAATGTATTTTGTATTACTCTCATAAAGATGTTGCGAAGCTTGAACATTTAATGCGGGATAAAGCATTAAGTGAAAGAGAAGTTGGCGCACAATTAATTAACGAAACGGTTGCTTACTCAGAAAGTGCGGTGTGCCGCAGGAAAATTTTACTTAGTTATTTTGGTGAAGAATATGGCCAGGAAACATGCGGTGGCATGTGCGACAATTGCAAAAATCCAAAAGAGCTAATTGAGGCTAAAACAGAAACCCAGCAAGCCCTTAGGGTTATTAAAAATTTAAATGAAGGCTTTGTAATGGAGTATATCATTGGAGTATTAACGGGCAAACCCAATCCCCAGATAAAAATGTACAGGCATGACGAGCTTGATATTTTTGGAATTGGAAAAGAGAAAGAGCATCATTTTTGGAATTCGCTTTTGCGTAAAATGTTGCTTGAAAATATTATTCAAAAAGATATAGAAGAATATGGCGTATTAAAAATTACCAAAAAGGGCGAAGCCTTTTTAAAGAAGCCAATATCTTTTAAAATACCGTTAAATAATAAATTTGAAGAAGCCAATGCTGATGATGATGAAGGCGAAGGGAATGTTGGTGTTAGCGGAGCTGCTACAGATGAAGCACTTTTTGAAATGTTGAAAAAACTTAGGCAAGAAGAAGCAAAAAAACATACTCTGCCCCCTTTTGTTTTGTTTCTTGAAAACAGTTTGCAGGATATGGCAACCCTGTATCCAACAACGGTACAGGAGCTTGAGAAATGCCAGGGTATTAGTAAAGGCAAGGCTTTAAAATTTGGAAAACCATTTGCAGCGCTGATAAATAAATACGTGGAAGAAAATGAAATTGAGAAGCCGAATGAGTTTGTAATGAAAAGCGTATTGAACAAAAACAATAATAAAGTTTTTATTATTCAGAACGTTGATAAAAAAATGCCATTGGAACTTATTGCAAAAAATAAAACATTAAAGCTTGAAGAACTTTTAGAAGAGATGGAAACCATTGTTGCAAGCGGAACGAGGCTGAACCTAGATTATGCAATTGAAGATCTTGTTGAGGAATATGAGAGAGAAGAGATCATTGATTACTTTAAGGGATGTCAAACATCAAGTCTTGATATCGCAAAAGAAGAATTGGCGGATGGAAACTATACCTGGGAGCAATTAAAAATAATGAGAATAAAGTTTTTGTGCGAATACGGAAACTAGATAATGTAAAATGCTATATTTGCTGCCCGAAATTGAATTGATGGTGCGGTAGCTCAGTCGGTAGAGCAAAGGACTGAAAATCCTTGTGTCGGCGGTTCGATCCCGCCCCACACCACAAATAAAACAACTAAGTTGCTGTAAATCAGCGACTTAGTTGTTTTTACTATAGTCGTTGGTGACCCAAATAGTTGTTTCAACCCAGATTACGCAGTAGGGCATTTTTTAAATTTTAGAATCACCTGAAAACAAATAGGGAAAAGGGTTCTGAGGGAAATTGACTTTAAAAAACTCTAATGCGTAGCATTAGAAAACATGAGATATTATTAATTGATTTTCAACCTATTGTAGTGTGATTTATTTCTACTGCGTAATTTGGGTTAAAATTGCTTGCAGGAGCAAGAAACGTATCGCTGCTGCTTGGGGTAATCGGTTTTTTATTTTCAGAAGCATTATTGCATGATGCAATAACAGCAGTTAGAATTATCAACCCATTTATTATTGATATTTTTTTCATATGGTTAATTTGAGAGTTATCTTTTGGAAGGGTTGACGGTGACTTCACGCACCTTAATTGCTTTTCTAATTTGATTGTCTTTATTACGATAATTAAAATCAGAATAAATCAGCAGAAAGCTATTGGGGCCGGTAGCAAGAAGCCCGGTATAACCGCATGAGACTGCAGGGTCCTTTTCGTTTTTAAAGGGCAACATCTCAAATGGATCTGTCCAACCTTGTCCTTTATTGTCGGTGCAAAACCGCAGTTGCACCCCCGGCCGGCCGGAGGCAAGTACTATTACACCATTATCCAACTGGAGCAGCCGTGGCAATACACCAGCTTTGGTAAACGTCTGGGGTTTAGTCCATTTTACACCAAGATCCGTGGAGCGGCTGAAATACATTGGACTGTTGCTTACAAAATTATCCGTGGTTCGCATCACGCAAAGAAAAGTGCCATCGGAAAGAATTTCAAAAGCCGGCTCTGTGAAGCCAAAAGAAAGCCGCTTATCGCCAGTGGGATCTGTTATCAGATCAGGCTGGTAAGGGATCCTTCCTTGCAGCTTCCATGTGTGTCCCTCATCAGTAGAACGATAAAAAAGGACTCCAGACGGATCTACCCCGCCCTTTTCATTCAGATAAAACCCGGGATAAATGCCCGTTATTATTGAACCGTCAGCAGCGACGTGCATGTCACCCCACCAAACCAACGGAAACAACCCGGAAATAGTATAACGCACAGCCTGCGGATCATCAAGCACATTGTGTTCGGTGACCCATGAGGCCCCTCCTTTGGCAAGCCGGTTTAGATAAACTCCCTGAAGGATCTCCGGCAATTCACTGAGCTTATATAGGCCAATGCCTCCTTTATTCGCCACTACTGGTATAGGGAGTTTAAGCTCTCCCGTAGCGATCGCCTTGGGGGTGTATATTTTGATACGGTCTCCGCCAGGTAAAAGCAATCCCCCTCCAATTGATGGATTCTCTGACGGACTCCATGATTTACCGCCATCCCGGGAAACGGCAAAACCACCATGTCCACCTTTACCGTAGCTTTCAACTGCATCTTCGCTCATATTCCATTTCGCAACCACAATATTATCCTTGCTGCGATAAATGGAAGGAAACTGGAAGAACCCCCACTTTTCCGGCTTCGTCGCCACGCCAACAATGGCGGGACCTTCCAGCCTGACTATCAGTAAAGACTTACCATCCCGTTTATAATTGATTGTGGTAGCTTCATAAGCGGGTATACCAGGTTTTACAGCCGAATCGGCATTGTACCCAGCTTCCTCCAATGGCCTGGAAGGAAGGACGATTTTAGTAGACGCACTGCAACCCAACAAAGCAGCACATAATAGAATGATGGTAAGATCTTTCATAATTCGTTATTTAATTGTTTTTAAAGAATTATTTCTGGGTAACGATGACTTCCCATACCCTGATTGCTTTTCTAATTTGGTTTTCTCTATTAGCTTAGTATGTTTTATCATTATCTTAAAACAGAGGTTACACTTACCTTGCTAAGTTTTACGCCATTTTCAAAAACTGCCGCTTTTATAGTGCCCGGCAATTTTATAGTAAAGGGATTGTAGTATATTGGTGAACTTGCTATTGGTTCTGTAGCATCAATAGTGTAACGAATCTCTGGTTGGTAACTATTTGTTTTAAGAGTAATTATTGCGGTTCCATTTGTATTATTCTTGACAGATGTATAAGTAACATTCATAGCAGTTTTTGAATAATTAATACCAGCATTTTCATAACGTTTATATTGCATTACCATCCGTCTTTTGAAATCTTCCCAGTTTTTTAATTTTGGATCAGTCCACCCAACTTCTGCCAGTGCAGCCACACGCGGAAAACTCATATATTCAACTTTTTCAGGCGAATGTATAAATTCAGACCAAATGTTAGCCTGTACTCCTTTGATAAATAGCGCCTCTTTAGCATTTAACTCTGCGGGCACTGGTTCATAGGAGTAAACTTTTTCCAATGTCAGCAAACCGCCAAAAGCTACAGGTTCAAGATAAGGTTCGCCCTGGTAATAATCAAAATAAGCATAATCTGAAGGTGACATCACAACATCATGATGTAACTTGGCCGCTGCAATTCCACCTACGACACCCCGCCAGGACATTACAGCAGCGTTGGGAGCAAGTCCACCTTCAAGTATTTCGTCCCATCCAATGATCCGTTTATTTTTTGTCAACAGGAATTTTTCTATACGCCTGATGAAATAACTTTGCAATTCGTGCTCATCTTTTAATCCTTCTGCTTTCATTCTTGCCTGGCATTTCGGGCATAATTTCCAACGATCCTTCGGACATTCGTCTCCGCCAATGTGAATAACCGGGCTTGGGAATAAGTCTGCTACTTCGGTTAAAACATCTTCCAGAAATTGGAAAGTTTGTTCGTTACCAGCACAATAAACATCCTTTTGTATATTCCAATATAATGGAATTTTAAAAGGGCCACCGGTACATGACAATTCCGGGTACGCAACCAATGCAGCCAGTGCATGCCCCGGCATTTCAATTTCAGGTATAATATTTACGAAACGGTCTTTCGCATATGCTACAACCTCACGGATTTGATCCTGAGTGTAGTACCCACCATGAGGATTCTGATCTATCTGGCTGGTAGCCCTGTCATACTGCGTTGCTTCACGCCATGCTCCTATTTGCGTTAGTTTAGGATATTTCTTAATTTCTATTCTCCAACCTTGATCGTCTGTTAAATGCCAGTGAAACGTATTCATCTTATGCATTGCCAGGTAGTCTATAAACTTTTTGATGAAATCAACCGAATAAAAGTAACGACCAACATCCAGCATCATACCTCTCCAGCCAAAACGTGGTTTATCTATAATATCTACACCCTGGATAATAAATCTGTTATTTTTCGCTTCCGATATAACCGGCAATAATTGTAACAATGTTTGCATTCCATAAAACACTCCTGTAGGATGTACACTTTTTATTATAATCCTTTCAGGACGCACAGATAAATTATATCC
>DATCOF010000145.1:0-17868 GCA_036564845.1 Chitinophagaceae bacterium
GATATGAATATTAATTTAAAAAACACTTTGATAGCGTTGATAGCTATTTTGTTATTAAGCTTTATTCCCCCTGATAAAAAAAGAAAATTTATTGATCCGGCAAACATGGATATGACTGTAAAGCCGGGAGATAATTTTTATGTATATGCCAACGGGAACTGGATAAGAAAAAATCCTGTTCCTGCGTCAAAAACAAGATGGGGAGCTTTTGGAATAATTGCTGAAGATAATTCCATCCGTTTGCATGAATTGCTGGAAAGTCAATCCCACAGCACTTCTACCGATAAATTTAAAAGAGTTGGAGATTATTATTTAAGCGGAATGGATACGGTTTCTATTGAAAGAACAGGTTACAAACCGCTTGTACCTCAACTGGAAAGAATAAACAATCTTAAAACCGTTGACGATATTTTAAATGAGATCGCTTATGAAAGAGTAAATGGATTTTCAGACCCCTTGATCGGAATTTTTATAGGACAGGATAGCAAGAATGCCACTAAATATATTCCTCAAATTGGACAGGGCGGAACAACATTGCCTGACAGGGATTATTATTTAAAGAATGATTCACGAAGTGTAAATATTCGCCGTGAATTTATTTCAGACATGGTTAACCTGTTTAAACTAACGGACAAAACTGATGCTGAAGCAAAGAAGAATGCATGGGCTGTAATGCGCATTGAAACTGCATTGGCAAAGGCTCAAATGGCAAGAGCCGAAATGAGAGACCCATACAAATTATACAATAAATTTTCATGGAAAGATCTATCTGCAACCACACCTTCTATCGACTGGAAAAGTTTCGCAGAAAAATTAATGGTAACAGGCGCTGACAGCGTTATTGTTTCCAATCCTGCGTTTATAAAATCAGTTGATCTTTTATTGGGCGCACTTCCTGTTGAAGATTGGAAGGCCTACCTGCAATGGAATCTGATAAATTCTTCAGCGCCATATTTAAGCAGTGCTTTTGTTAAGCAGAATTTTAAATTTAATAAAATACTTACCGGCCAAAAAGAAATGTCTCCACGCTGGCAGCGTGTTAGCGGGGCGATCGATAATTCAATGGGTGACCTGTTGGGAGAATTATATGTAGCAAAATATTTTACGCCTGAAGCAAAAAAGCGTATGCAGGAACTGGTGAATAATATTCAGCAATCATTTGCAGAAAGAATAAAACGCCTTGACTGGATGAGCGAAGAAACTAAACAAAAAGCGCTTGCCAAATTAAATGCGATCACAAAAAAAATTGGTTATACAGATAAATGGAAAGAGTACACCAATGTTGTAATTGATAAAAACGATTACATAGGTAACAGGCAAAGGCTTAGCCAGTGGGCTTATACAGAAAACATCAACAGGCTTGGCAAGCCCGTTGATAAAACATTATGGCGTTTTACACCTGCTACCGTTAATGCAAATTATAATCCCAGCAATAATGAAATTAATTTTCCTGCCGGCATTCTTGAATTTCCTTTCTTTGATTTTGATGCTGATGATGCAGTAAATTATGGAGGCATTGGTGTTGTTATTGGCCACGAGATAACGCATGGCTTTGATGACCAGGGAAGACTTTTTGATCCGCAGGGAAATCTTACTGACTGGTGGACAAAAGAGGATGCTGATAAATTTAAAGTAAAGGCAAACAATGTTGCCAATTTATACGGCAGCTTTACAGTTCTTGATTCATTACATTTAAATGGCAGGTTAACTTTGGGGGAAAACCTTGCCGACCTTGGAGGCATCAACATTGCTTACGAGGCATTCATGAAAACACAACAATTTAAAGAAGGAAAAAAGATTGATGGCTTTACACCATCACAACGTTTCTTCCTCGGCTTTGCACAGGTATGGAGAGAGAACACTTTGCCGGAAGAGGCTTCACAAAGAGTTTTAACTGATCCGCATTCACCGGGGTTGTATCGTGTAAACGGGCCGCTGCCTAACATTGATGCATGGTACAATGCCTTTGATGTAAAGCCGGGTGATAAATTATACAAGTCGCCAGAGCAAAGAATAAGGATCTGGTAAAAAAAATATTATAAATTAAAAAAGCTCCTGTTATGGGAGCTTTTGTATTTTTATAAAAAGCAATGATGGATGTAAAAATAGAAGACAGTTGGAAAAAGGTTTTAAAAGATGAGTTTACAAAAGATTATTTTTTGCAGATAGTAACTTTTATTAAAACAGAAAAGGCAGCAGGAAAAATAATTTATCCTCCCGGTTCTTTACTGTTCAACGCTTTTGATAAAACTCCTTTTGATAAAGTAAAGGTTGTATTGCTTGGGCAGGATCCTTATCATAATCCCGGGCAGGCACAGGGCTTAAGTTTTTCTGTACCGAAAGGAATTACAAAGCCGCCTTCTTTAATAAATATTTTTAAAGAATTACAAAGCGATCTCGGTATTGCTCCATCGCCTGATGGTGATCTTGAAAAATGGGCAAGCCAGGGAGTGCTTTTATTAAACGCTTCTTTAACGGTTAGAAAAAATGAACCCGGCAATCATAGTAAAATCGGATGGCTGGAATTTACTGATGCTGTTATTAAAAAAATATCAGAAGAAAAAAAAGGTGTTGTGTTTTTGTTGTGGGGCAAGTTTGCGCAGGAGAAGCAGCCATTAATTGATGAAACAAAACATCATGTACTAAAAGCGGCACACCCCTCTCCTTTTAGCGCTGATAAAGGTTTTTTTGGATGCAAACATTTTTCAAAAACAAATGAATTTTTAATGCAGGAAGGTTTGCAACCTATCGACTGGAAATTGAATTAAGTTGAAATACGAATTTTTAAAAATGATTTACACTTATTAATAGCATGAGAATTATTAAAGAAATTTTGGGAAGAATATTTGCTTTGTGGGCAATGATCATATTTATTATTACGATGCTGCCGGTTGTAATAATCATGTGGGCTATCGGTTTAATAAAAGAACCAAAACGAACTGCAGTATTTCGCGAAATCTCAAAAGCATGGATGCAGATATTTTTTCTCTTTGCAGGATGCAGGTTAAAAATAAAAGGCAAAGAAAATTTTAAGAAAGGAGAAACATATATTGTTATAAGTAATCACAACTCTTTAATGGATGTGCCCATCACAACTCCTTTTATTCCCGGTGCAAACAAAACAATTGCTAAAATTGAAATGTCACGAGCTCCTTTATTTGGATTGATATACAAAAGAGGTTCTATCCTTGTCGACAGAAAAGATAAAGACAGCAGGCGCAATAGTTTTAAAAAAATGAAAGAGGTTTTGGCAATGGGCATTCACATGTGTATCTATCCTGAAGGAACACGCAATAAAACTGAAATGCCCTTGAAAGAATTTCACGATGGCGCTTTTAAATTGGCAATTGAAACCGGCAAGCCAATTTTGCCTGCAATAATGTTCAATACAAAAAAAGCCTTGCCTCCCGGTAAAGTATTTTTCTTTTGGCCAACTAAGTTTGAGATACATTTTTTGCCTGCTGTTAGGATATCATCAAAAGATAATTATGAAGTGCTGAAAAATGATTTGCATGAGATGATGAGCAGTTATTATGTTGCACATCAAAATCCACTATAAAAAGATCTCGTTCTGTTGATCTTAAGATCTCTTAGTAAACCTGATTTGGGACTTATGTTGATGCTGTAAAACCTGTACCTGCCCACAGGAGATACATTGATAGACATTTGCCAGCAATGCATCTCTCTTGAAATGGAAACAGCCATCATTCCCAATTGATGATTTGAAATATTATAAGAACTATTAACTCCCATTTGCCATTTTGGTGAAAGATTTAATGTGCCGCCAATATTTACACTCTGTGTAAAAGTATTTTGAAAACCACTGTAATCGGGTTTGAAAAATTTGCTAAACGTTAGCGCATAAGATAAATTAACTGACCATGGAATATTAAAGTCAGCAAACTCTCCGGGATTATTTCTTATGTATGCCAATTCATTTTGATATTCATCATTTGTATAACCGGCGGGATAATCATTCGTTTTCAGATTCGGTTGAGTGGTTGTTTTTTTTGTTTTATCTCCCCCCTGAAACTGGGTAGAGAGAGAAACATTTCCATTTATTATTCTGCCAAGTGAAAAAGGTTTTCTTTTCCATACCAAAGTTTTTAAACGTCTTCCTGTGGCATCCACATCATACGGATCTATCTGTGCGCCTGCTGTTACACTTAATTTGTTATTGAATAATGAGCTGCGTGCATTTACACTAAAATCGCTAAGGGCAAAGGAATCCGCAACAAGATTATAACTTCCATTTATGCTCAACCCATCAATAAGTGTTACTTTTTTTACAGCATTTTCACCCGTATCTTTTTTGTTTCTCACTTTCATCTGCAGGTTATTATCAATTCCAAAATTCAACCCTCCAAATTTCCCCGGGCCATATGGTGAAAAAACATTTCCTTCAAAAACCGAGAACTGTTGTTTGTTTTTAAAAGTATCTACCTGGGTTAAATAATAATATTTTCCATTAAGATCAGGATTGTAATTAAAACTTATAGAGGGCGTCATCTCATGGCGTATCGCCTGAATTTTAGCATCCTTATTTTTAGAAGTGAAGAGGCCAAAAATTCTTGTTGATACGCCCATTCCAAAACTCATTTGCCGTGCTGTATAAAAACCTTTTGTTATGGATGTATCAACTTTATTTTTTGTGGAGTCCCATTTCCTGATAAATTTTCTTTGATACCATGTTTCATCATAACTGATAGAGGGTGCAAATTGAAATGCGCCAATGGGTGGCAATGAAAGTGAGATGGGTATTGAGTGATGTGCACCCCATTGAAAAGTATCAAGTATATGCCTGAAAATATTTGTAGTAGTATCATAAAAAGAAAACAGGCTTTTTGCATTGCCGTTATAACCAATACCAAGGCTTTCGTACCACTTTGGCGTACCAACAGCTTCTCTACTTCTGAAGGGGTATAAGGTGCTTAAATTAAAAGCAACATCGGGCAAATTAAGATTGATAAGTTTTTGATTTGTATTCTGATTATGATTTGCTGATACCGTTAAATTGTATGGTTTGTCTTTCCATCCTTCACCCAAACCTTCAAGCGTTCCTGTTTTGGAATATACAATTGATGAGCTGAGCTGGTTACTAAAATTTTTGTATGGATTATCAGGAACGTACCTGTTGTAACTGCTGCTGCCGGCATTTACGTTTGCGCTGAAGCTTACGCCGGGCCTGGCTTTGCTATCCACAGCATGACTCCATTGAACATTAAAACTCCTGTTTTTTGAATAATCCGGATCACCTTTAAAGTTCTGTTTAAACTCCTGGATACTTACTGCAAGGTTTCCATTATAGCGATATTTTTTTGTGTATCTCGGGTTAACATTCAGTGTCCATCCACCATAAGAATAAATATTTGCTCTTACAGTTACATCCCAATAATCGCTGAGCACTTTGTAATAACCTAATCCTTCAAGTCCTAAACCTAATTGCTCATTGGTTGTAAACTGCGGCGCAAGAAAACCTGAATGCCTTCCCTGGCTTAAAGGATAAATTCCAAAAGGCAAATAGATGGGTATGGGTATTCCTTCAAACTCAGGATGCACGGGTCCTGTGATCGCAAGTTTTTTGCTGATGAATTTTGCTCTTGTACTTATAAAAGCAAAATGCGGTGTATCAAGATCGCATGTAGTGATCCTTACACGTTTTGCATAAAAAATATCGGCGTTAATTTTTTTGATCGTTTCTCCATACACATACATTTCTCCCTGCTGTGTGTAGGTGCTTTTTGTAACTCCCTTTTGGGTCTTCATATCAAACCTGATAGAATCACTTTGTGATTTAAAATCAGACTGGGTATACGTTGGAAGGGAAATTACTTTACCGCTGCTATCTCTTTTTATGGATGCTGTAATTAAACCTGTTGCCTGGTCAAATTCAATTATGGGAGCGCTTAAATTATTATCCTTGTATTGTGTGGTTGTTTTTTTTCCATACAAAGTAATTTTTTTTGATGGCACATCTAATATCATTGAATCTTCTGCGTTATACTCCACAACGGCATCTAATGAATCTTTGGAAATTTTAAAATCCATCGTATCTTTTTCTATTAAAATCGATGTATCTGTTCCTTCATTTTTATTTTTTGCCGGAAATGTATCAGTCTTTGTTTTTGGAGAGATATTAGGAAGCGTAAATCTTTTCCCCGGCTTTACCGTATCTTCTATTGCAGTTAAATTATTGTGAAATGAATTGAACTGAAAAGGTTTATTCTTACTTTGAACAGTTAATAATAATGTAAACACAAACGCAACAAGAGATGCTAATTTATATTTTGGACTAACTTTGTTTGCATTGTTCATACCGGTAGTTAACAAAAATAGTTATAATAGCATTAATATACTGTGAAGGTTGAACTTTAGAATTACTAACGCTTATAAAAAAAAAGATTAATATCCAATGACGAAAATAAAAGAGTGTTGTATTACTTTATTCGCTGCTTTTGGTTTGTTATTTTCCTGTTTAAATATTTCAGCACAGATTCCTAAAAAGATCAGGACAATAATTGTTGATGCAGGCCATGGAGGTTCTGATGTGGGCGCTAAAGCTGAAAATGAAGGCAGCATGGGTTCTTATGAAAAAAATATCACCCTGGCAATAGCAACTAAATTAGTTGCAGAATTAAAAAAACAATTGCCCGACACAAAAATAGTTCCTACAAGAACTTCTGATTTTACACAACCTGTAAAAGAAAAAGTAAAGATCGCAAATGATAATCACGGTGATCTTTTTGTTTGCATTCATGCCGATGCATTGCAGCTAAAGACAGGCTCAAGAATTATTGGCTACCACACTGAAACCTACACCACCACACGCTATATTGGCAAAGGGAAAAGAAAGAAAAAAATAGTTACTCCACATCAAAGAGAAGTTCCCACACGACAATATTTTAAAATATCTACCACCCGAAAAGGAACCAGTACATTAATTTTTGCTGCACGCAAAACAGGTGATAAGATAAAGGCAATGGAGAATAGTGATATGCAATTTGATACTGAGGATAACGACAGCTCTTTGAATATTAATTACAATAGCCCTGAATGGAAGGCCAATGCGCTTTTGTACACACAAAATTATTTTAAGAAGAGTTATAAATTAGGCTCCATGATTCAGGAAGAAGTTGCCAATACCGGAAGAGATAATCTTGGCGTTTGGCAAAGGGATAAAGGCATTTGGGTTTTACAGGCAACACAAATGCCTGCTGTTTTAATTGAGACTGGTTTTATTACAACGCCGGAAGATGAGCGTTATTTAAACAGCGAAAAAGGCCAACAGGAAATTGCAGAAGCTATCGCAAGAGCAATAATAAAATATAAAGACCAGGTGGAGAATCCAAAAATTTCAGCACAACCTGAAAATAATTCTTCCAATAATTACTAACTCATTCTGCACATTATCCAACTGATAAATTTTACCCGAACTTATACCAATTAAACTTTTACTATTTTCGTATTGAGTAAAATAGTTGTTGATCAGATATAGAAGCAGGTGATCAATCAAAAAAATAATTATGAAAATTAACAACGAAACAAAAATTGGTATTCTTGCTGTTGTAGGTATAGTAGCGCTCATATTCGGATTCAATTTTTTAAAAGGCAATAGTTTTTTTAAAAAAGAAAAACATATTTACGCTGTTTTTGAAGATATACAGGGTCTCGGAAATTCAAACCCTGTGGTAATTAACGGGCTCCAGATAGGACATATCGCTAACCTTGATGGCGGCAAAATGCTAAAGAGAATTGTGGTTACTGTTGAGCTTTCAAAAGATATTTTAATACCCAGTAATTCTTTGGCTGTTATTAATCCCAGTTTGTTGGGCAGTGTTTCCTTAGAAATAAAATTAGGCAATTCAGCCACCTATTTAAAAACAGGAGATACTTTATTAACCACGCTTAGCGGCGGCGCTTTTGACGAAGCTTTAAAGATGCTCAATCCTGTTTTGTATGAAGTTAGAAATGCTGTTAAATCACTTGATTCTGTTTTGCATATTGTAACAGGTGTGTTTGATCCCACCACAAAAAATAATATAAGAGGAATAATAGAAAATTTAAATACAGTTACAGGATCATTCACTGTTTCGGCAGCACAATTACAAACTCTTTTAAATGTACAAACAGGTGCTTTGGCAAAATCGCTTGAGAACGTAAATGCTTTTACTAGTAACCTTAATAGCAATAACGGGAAGCTAAATGATATTTTAAGTAATGCCCAAAAAGCGAGTGCTAACCTTGCAACTATTAACCTGCAAAAAACATTAAATACATTAGACAGTACTGCCAATCAATTAAAGACAGGTATAGCAAAAATCAATAGTACCAACGGTTCTATCGGTTTATTGTTAAATGATACCAAGCTGTATGATAACCTTACGGCCACCAGTAATAAAATAAATATTTTGTTAGATGATATTCGTGTGCATCCAAAAAGATATCTGACCATCTCTGTCTTCGGTAAAAAAGACAAAGGAGAATATATTACCGCACCGCTGATTGATGACACACTCAAACTTCCACCAAAAACAAAATGAGGAAGGCGCTACAGTTTTTTTGTTGTATGGTCTTAATGTTTAAGGCCGGTATAATTTATTCGCAGGTATCGCCACCACCACCAGCAGATACATTAAGAACTATTGAGATCATCCGTGGAAATACTTTAAGCGAAAAAACTATTGATTCTGTTACCAGGATACAAACCATAGTAGGCAATGTTATTCTGCATGAAGGCGTAACAAAATTTACCTGCGATAGTGCCGTTATTAACCGAAGGTTAAATACAATGGAAGCTTTTGGTAATGTTCATATAAACCAGGGTGACAGCCTTTTTACATCATCGCAATACGTAAAATATTTAGGCCATGAAAGGATTGCTTATCTAAAAAAAAATGTTGCACTCACGGATAAAAAGTCAACACTAACAACACAGGATCTTGAATATAATTTAACCACAGCAATCGGGAAATACAATAACGGAGGAAAGGTTGTGAATGGAAAAACAACGATTACAAGTACGCAGGGAATTTATTATGAGGATACCAAAGATGTTTATTTTATTAATAAGGTAAATGTTGTTGATCCCAAAACAAAAATAAAAGCTGATTCGCTTTTGTATAATACACAATCACAAAAGTTGACATTTATCGGACCTACAGACATACAGAATAAAGATGCCAATATCCATACCAGCCAGGGAAGTTATGATCTTAAAAACGGAGATGCATTTTTTGGTAATCGCTCTTTGGTAAAGGATAGCAGCGGAAGAATTTACCAGGCTGATCATATTGCGTTTGATGATAAATCAGGCCAGGCACAATTAGAAGGCAATGCGATCATTAAAGATTCCGCAGGCCGCTTAATAATTACGGGCAATCAAATTTTTATCGACAAAAAAAATAATTCTTTTCTTGCTACAAAAAAACCTGTCTTGATTATATGGCAGGATAAAGACACAACTTATATTTCCGGCGATACATTGTATTCAGGTGTTGCAAAAAATATTCTCAGGGAAGATACAATTAGGAAAGATTCAGTGGTAAGAAAATATAATCAATCGGATTCAACGAATTTTATTGTAAAAAATGATTCAATAAAAAATGAGCCTGCAAAAAATGATTCAATCCCAAAAGTCGTAGCAAAAAAAGATACTTCAAATATGCAACTCATAAACAAAACAAAAATTATTAATCCTGATAAGGCTGATACTTCAATAAGATATTTTCTTGCGTATCATCATGTAAAAATATTTAATGATTCTTTGCAGGCAGTGAGTGACAGCTTGTTTTATTCCGGCGCCGATTCTGTGTTCCGGCTTTTTTACGACCCTGTCATCTGGAGTGGTAATAACCAGGTTGCCGGCGACACTATTTTTTTATACACTAAAAATAAAAAAGCAGAACGCGTTTATGTTTTTGAAAACGGGATAATGATCAATAAAATAAATGCTGAATTTTACAACCAGGTTGAAGGCAAAACAATTAATGGATATTTTAAAGATGGCGTTATTGATTATATGAGAGTAAAAGGTTCGCCGGCAGAAAGTATTTATTTTGTGCAGGACAAAGACAGCGCATTTACAGGAATGAATAATGCAGATGGTTCAGTAATAGATATGTTTTTTATAAAACAACAACTGGACAAAGTAAAATTTGTAAATGATGTGCATGGTAAATTATATCCTATGCGCCAAATACCGCAGGATAAAAAATATCTTAAAAAATTTGTTTGGCTTGACAAACGAAGACCAAAAAATAAACTGGAACTTTTTGAATAATTGATAAATTATTGTTGCAAATAATTATATGAACCCAAATACAGCAGGCAATTTTATTGATGGTTCTTTAATAAATAAAATCTTAAAAAAGAGAGATCCCTTTACCCATAAAGGAGATTATGGGTACGCTTGTATAATAGCCGGAAGTTATGGAATGATGGGAGCTGCAGTGTTATCAGCTAAAGCATGTTTAAGATCAGGCGTTGGAAAATTAACTTGCTTTATTCCGGAGATCGGGTATGATGTAATGCAAACTTCAATTCCGGAAGCAATGGTAAAAGTGTGCGGTAAAAAATTTATTAAAGAAGTTGATGACTTAAATAAATTTGATGTTGTAGGAATTGGACCCGGCATCGGAATTTATAAATCTCATAGTCTGCTTTTAAAAAAAATATTTTCAGAATATAAAAAACCGATTGTAATAGATGCAGATGCATTGAACGTTATTTCAGAAAATAAAAAATTATTAAACAACATATCTGTGGAAAGTATCCTCACTCCTCACCCGAAAGAATTTGAAAGACTGTTTGGAAAAACATCGTCAGATGCTGAACGGATAGAGCTTGCTTTAAAAATGTCAGATGATCATAAAATTTATATAGTTTTAAAAGGTCATCATACATTAATTGCTACACCTGATAGACAGGCATGGTTTAATTCTACCGGCAATGCAGGCATGGCAACAGGTGGAAGCGGAGATGTATTAACAGGCATATTTACGGGATTATTGGCCCAGGGATATTCTTCGTTAGAAACATGTTTATTGGGTGTTTACCTTCATGGGCTTGCTGGTGATATTGCTGCTGATAAATTATCGCAGAATGCAATGATCGCCGGTGATATAATTGATAATTTGGGCAATGCATTTAAAGTGGTTATGAGCTATGAGTAATATCCGAAGCTATTTTACAACCGCCGGCCTTAATTGGCAATTATCATGGCAGGAAAAAAAGTTTCGTAATAAAATAGTTGCAGGCACTTTTTTTATAACGATTATTTTGATCTGTTTGCCTTTCTTTTTTCAATATATAGAGAAAAGAAAAGGTCTCATATTTAATGATGCAATCTTAACCCGGGTTCCGGCTTATAATGTTTATCTTCTGATATTTATTTTGGTTTGGAGCAATGGTTTTTTAATGCTGAGAACAATAATAAAAAAGCCTTCTGTTTTTCTTAGATTTCTTTTCGCTTACATTTTATTATTCATTGCAAGAGGGGTTTGTATTTTTTTAATTCCGTTGGAGACGCCTCCTGGTATTATAAATCTTACAGATCCTCTTGCGAATTATTTTTATGGTGTAAATTTTATAACCAAGGATCTTTTTTTTTCGGGGCATGTATCTACCCTGTTCCTGATTTATTTATGTCAGGATAATAAATTCATAAAATTTTTTACACTTGTTTCATGTATCTGTGTTAGTATTTTGGTTTTAATTCAACATATTCATTATTCCATCGACGTTATATTTGCTTTTCCTTTTGCTTATATATGTTACAAAAGCGCAAAATATATATCCATGTAAATAATTATCGCTTTATTTGTAAATTATTTTTTTGAGTATCTGGCTATTTTTTACTTAATTTTATCATTACCAAAAAATATTGTTTTGAGATCTACTATGCTTAAAGTAAACTATTCTCTTCCTGATTTTTATTTGAATGACAATCTTACAGAAGAACAAATTCAGTTCTTTAACGAATATGGATTTATTCGGTTCAAGAATTTTGTTTCAAAATCAACTATCGCAACCTACATACATGAGGCTGAAGCTATTGAAAAGAAGTGGCTTTCAGAGGGTATTGAAAAGGTAAATGGTGTGCCACTTAAGTTTGGAGAAAATGAGAAGGGCGAAAAAATGATAAACAGGTTTGCATTTTTATCTCAGCATAATGAAGTGTTTCAGCAATTTTTGCAGGACCCAAGATTAGCATCAATTACAAAATTGTTATATCCATACGAAGTGCGTATTGCAGAAGACGAAAAGGACGGGCTTGTATTAAATCATTATTTACAAACACCCAAAAGCGGGTTTACTAAAATGGGTTGGCATACAGATAGTCCACGTGATCTTTTTTATGGTCATAAAATAATGCCAATGTTAAATGTAGGTTTACATTTGGATGATTGTCCATTTACCAATGGAGGATTGCGTGTATTACCCGGAACGCATAAGCAAGGGGTTTTTCGTTTACTCTTTGGTAAAAAATATTTTCTTGATAATAATCCTGATCCAAATGAAGTGGGATTTGACATTGAAGCCGGTGACCTTACTGTTCATCATGGCAGTATCTGGCATCGTGTACAACAATCAGATAAAATTGGCGCTGAAAGTCGGCGACGTGTAATGTATATTCCTTTAGTTACCGGAAAATACAAACCAAAAAATGCTGAGAGCAAAACGCCATTTTATCATCACATCTTACGCAGAAGATTCTTACGCAAGTTTGCTTAATTACACATTATGTCGTATGCGTTAATAACCGGTGCCAGTAAGGGTATTGGCAAATCAATCGCTTTTGAATTAGCCAAACATAAATATGATATTTTGCTTACGGCAAGGTCTGTTGATCTTTTACAACAAGCTGCTGAAGAAATAAAAAAACTATACCCGGTTACAGTACATTTTCTTCCACTTGACCTTTCTGAATTAACTGCTCCGCAAAAAATATTTGATTGGTGTGTTGAAAATAATTTTCCGGTTTCTGTACTGGTTAACAACGCAGGTTTTGGATTAACCGGATCATTTGACCAAATATCATTAAGAGAAACTAACGATCTTCTTCAATTAAATGTAATCGTGCCAACACAACTTTGCAGGCTTTTTATTCCGTTATTGAAGCAGCAAACAAAATCATATATTTTAAACATTTGCAGCTCTACTGCATACCAGGCTGTGCCATTGCTTGCAGTATATTCTGCATCCAAAGCTTATATACTTAGATTTACGAGAGCCTTAAAACTTGAGCTTATGGCTACAAATATTTCTGTAACCTGTTTATCTCCCGGCCCCACCGATACGGATTGGGCTAAAAATGCAAACATGAGTGATAAGGTATTGAAGATGGCTGATAAATTTAATATGGCTCCGCAAAAAGTTGCCGCTATTGGTATAAAAGCAATGTTTAACAAACGCACAGAAGTGATAGCAGGGTTTACCAATAAGCTTGGAGCATTTATGGCGTGGCTTCTTCCAAATAGTTTTGTTGAAAAAACTACCGGTAAGCTTTATAAATAAATCATTATTATTTATACGTATAAAAATATTATTCTTGTAGTATAAATGTATTATCTTTGGTGTTTAAATGATAAATCATGGATAACAAGATAACTTTAAGCTTTGATGAAAATATTATTTCCAAAGCAAAAAAATATGCTGAGAGCAATAATATCAGTCTTTCACGCCTGATAGAATTTTTATTGAAAAAGGTTACTGCAAACAATTATAACTCTTTAGAAGATTTTCCTATTTCAGATTGGGTAAAGCAGGTTGCTGAAGGGGAAGCTGTATATCAAACAAAAGCATCAAGAACAAGAAAAGCTGCCAAAGCTGAATATTTCAATTCAAAAAAATGAGGATATTTCTTGATGCAAATATTTTGGTTTCTGTTTTAAACAAAGAATATCCCTTATTCACTGTTACTTCCAGGATATTGAGTCTTGCAGATAAAAGCAAGTTCACTTTATTTACTTCGCCGGTATGTTTAGCCATTGCATTTTACTTTGCAGAAAAAAAATATAAAAGCGTTTTAGCAAAAAAACGGATACAAATTTTGTGCGATCATATAAATATTGCTCCGGCAAATAAAAGCACTGTATTACAATCTCTGAATAATCCGGCTGTAAATGATTTTGAAGATGGACTTGAATATTATTCAGCCCTGGAAAACAAATGTGATTGTATTATTACAGAAGATATTAATGATTTTTATTTTTCAAAAATTGAAGTGATTAGTAGTGAAAGTTTTTTTGAAAAGTATTTATTAAATTCTCCCGATAAACGAATAAAAAGAAATTGATTATTTAGTAATAGGATTAACCTATTCTTTTTTCCAATATAACTCAAAATCAATTCCCCTTTTTAGCCATATTTACCCTATGTTTGCAACCCAAAAAATTAAGTAAAACAGTATGGATAAGTTGATCTACGTAATTCCTGCAATGGGTATTGTTGGGTTGTTGTACACGTTTATAAAATATGCCTGGGTAGCAAAACAGGATGCCGGAACTCCCCGTATGCAGGAGATAAGCACTTATATAGCAGAAGGTGCTATGGCATTTCTAAAAGCTGAATGGAAGATACTTTCTTATTTTGTTGTGATAGGCGCTGTGTTGTTAGCAGTTATGGGATATTCAAATGCCAACAGCCATTGGAGTATTGCATTGGCATTTATTGTTGGTGCATTTTTTAGTGCATTAGCAGGTTATATTGGGATGAGAGCTGCAACAAAAGCAAACGTTCGCACAGCGCAGGCTGCACGTACAAGTTTAGCAAAAGCATTACAGGTTTCATTTACCGGCGGAAGTGTTATGGGATTAGGCGTTGCAGGTTTAGCGGTACTTGGCCTGGGCAGTTTGTTCATTATACTTTACATGTCTTTTGTATCAGGCTATACACAAGGAACTGCAGAATATAAATTGGCTTTGGAAAAAGCAATTGAAGTGCTTACCGGCTTTTCATTAGGTGCTGAAAGTATTGCATTGTTTGCAAGAGTTGGTGGCGGTATTTATACAAAGGCAGCCGATGTAGGCGCTGATCTTGTTGGAAAAGTAGAAGCAGGCATTCCTGAAGATGATCCACGTAATCCTGCAACTATTGCGGATAACGTAGGTGATAATGTTGGTGACGTTGCCGGTATGGGTGCTGATCTTTTTGGAAGTTATGTGGCTACAGTTTTGGCCACAATGGTTTTAGGAAGAGAAACTTTTTCAAGTGACAGGTTTGGAGGCATGGCTCCTATCCTGTTGCCAATGCTTATTGCAGCAATGGGAATTTTATTTTCTATTGTAGGAACATTGTTTGTAAAAATTTCTGAAAATTCTCCTCTTAATACTACTGCTGTTCAAAAAGCTTTGAACATGGGTAACTGGGGTTCTATAATTATAACTGCAATTGCTTCTTATTTTCTTGTAATGTGGTTATTGCCCGATACTGATATGGTGTTGAGAAATTTTCACTTTACAAAAAATGGTGTGTTTGGTGCAATAGCTGTTGGTCTTACAGTAGGTACTCTTATGAGTCTTATCACAGAATATTATACCGCTATGGGTAAACGGCCTGTAATGAGTATTATTCGTCAATCTTCAACAGGACATGCTACAAATATTATTGGAGGATTAGCTATAGGAATGGAAAGCACAATGGCACCGATATTGGTTTTGGCTGCTGGGATCTATGGTTCTTATGCATGTGCAGGATTGTATGGTGTTGGTATTGCTGCTGCCGGTATGATGGCAACCACTGCAATGCAATTGGCAATCGATGCATTTGGACCGATTGCTGATAATGCAGGTGGCATTGCAGAGATGAGTGAATTACCAAAAGATGTTCGTGAAAAAACTGATATACTTGATGCTGTAGGAAACACAACCGCTGCAAGCGGTAAAGGTTTTGCAATTGCTTCTGCTGCTTTAACTGCATTGGCATTGTTTGCGGCGTTCGTTGGAATTGCAGGCATTGATGGTATTGATATTTACAGAGCAGATGTTTTAGCCGGTTTGTTTGTTGGAGGAATGATTCCATTTATATTTTCTTCTTTGGCAATTCGTGCCGTGGGAGAAGCTGCCATGGCAATGGTAGAAGAAGTGCGCAGGCAGTTCAGAACTATTCCGGGAATTATGGAAGGAACAGGCAAACCTGAATATGATAAATGTGTTGCAATATCAACTAATGCTTCTTTAAAAAAGATGATGTTGCCGGGTGCAATCGCATTGGGCTCGCCATTGATCATCGGATTTATTTTTGGACCTGAAGTGCTGGGTGGATTTTTAGCAGGCGCAACTGTTTGTGGTGTGTTGATGGGAATGTTCCAGAACAATGCAGGTGGTGCATGGGACAATGCAAAAAAATCTTTTGAGAAAGGCGCTGTTATAAATGGTGAAACTTATTACAAAGGTTCTGATCATCACAAAGCTTCTGTAACAGGTGATACTGTTGGTGATCCGTTTAAAGATACTTCAGGCCCCTCAATGAACATTCTTATAAAACTTATGAGCATCGTTTCGTTGGTTATCGCCCCTACTCTTGCTAAAGTTTTTCATGATAAAATTTTAGTAAACAGGCAGCATAAAATGGAAAATTTAATCCTGTTGAATGATAACGCAAGGCAAAAAGAAAGAGCAGATACTATTCCTATAAATACTACAAACACTACAGTTTTTGAAGCTATGAATAATGCTGATGTAAAAGATCTACTTACCGGGTTGAAAAGTGATGGTCTGATTTCCGGAGATTATACAGTAGAGGTTAGAAGTGGGCGTTTATTTATTAATGGTGTTGAACAAACGGATGAAATTAATAATAAATACAAAAAATATTTTGAGGGCAAAGCGGATATTATTATCAAAGAGCACAAGGTGAAATAAATTTTAATTATTTTTTATTGAAAACCTCGGTAATTACTGAGGTTTTTTTAGTTTAGTATTATGAAAAAGTTTTTTTTCCTGTTATTGTTTGCAGGATTTTATATAAATTCAAGCGCACAAAAAAATTATATAATACTTTATAATGTAACCAGACAAAATCCAGATTCTGGTAAACCTTTGATTCGATTCAAAACTAAATTAATAATAAAGGATTCCGTTTCTTATCAATATAATTTTTCAGTAACAGATGATGTAGACCCTCCATATGGGAAAAGGTATAGGGGACATTCTTCATATACAAATATTGCATCAAATTTATTATTATATCAAAGTGAACCAATGAATAATTCAAGGTATATAGTTGTGGATACGATTCAAAAATATGAGTGGAAATTATTCAACGAAGAAAAAGTAATATTAAATCATAATTGTAAGAAAGCAATTTGCATTTATGAGGGAGGAATATATTTTGCTTTTTATACAGAAGATATACCACTACCCTTTGGTCCTTGGATATTTGGTGGTTTACCCGGTGTTATTTTGGAACTCGGATCAGCCAAATGGCCGCAGGTTTGGACTGCAACCGCAATAAAAAATGTGAATGTAGAAATAGTTCAACCTGCAATAGGTAAAAAAATTACTCCTCAACAATTTTTTGAGATTCTTAAAAACTGATCTGTATATAATTCTATATAATCTATATAATATTATTTGGAAAATCTCGGCAATAGCCCGTAATTTTTAAATTGATGTAAAAAAAGCCCGGGCAATTATGTCCGGATTTTTTTATGAACGGTACGCAAATTTTTTTATTAAATATTTTTATGTGGTTACGAACTTAATCGTAAGTTAGCAGTACGAACAAAATCGTAAGCAATGACTATAAAAAAATTAAAGCCGACAGAAAGCGAACTTCAAATCCTTCAAATACTTTGGAATAAAGAAAATGCCACAGTACGTGAAGTGCATGAAGAGCTTTCAAAGAACAAAGATTCAGGTTATACAA
>DATCOF010000146.1:0-8092 GCA_036564845.1 Chitinophagaceae bacterium
TTTCATGATAACAAAGGAAAAGTTATCTATGTAGGCAAAGCAAAAAATTTATCAAAGCGGGTAAATAGCCATTTCGCAAATAATAAACCGGGAAAACAAAAGCAGGAATTTCTCAGAAATATTTACAGCATAACCTATCAAACATGTGCTACAGAGCTAATGGCATTCATTCTTGAGAATGTTGAAATAAAAAAATTCTGGCCGGGCCAAAACCGCAGCCTTAAAAGGTTTGAGCAGGATTATGCATTGTATTCTTTTGAAGACAGAAATGGTTACCTGCGGCTTGCCATTGAAAAGAAGAATAAAAATATTAAGCCTTTATACACTTTTAATTTATTGGTTGAAGGACATAATTTATTGAGAAAATTATCTCATCAATTTCAGCTTTGCCCCAAGCTTTGTTTTTTGCAACATGATACTGTTGAATGCGAAGGAACAAAAGACGGAAGATGTACCGGAGCCTGTAAGCATAAAGAATCTCCGGAAGATTACAATAAAAAAGTTAATGAGTGCATTGAGAAATTGCATAAAGAATTACCAACTTTTGCTTTGGTAGATTATGGTTTAAATGTAGAAGAACAAAGCTGCATCTTAGTGGAGAAAGGAAGGTTTTACGGAATGGGTTATTTGCCTTTGCACATAAATATTAATGGTGTTGATGATCTTAAAAATTACATCACACCTTATTTAGAGAACGATTATATAAGAGGATTGGTGTACCAGCACGCAGTAAAATTTCCACACAAAAAAATTGCATTGGTAAATTAATGTTCCGACATTACTTCAATGGTTGCGCCGATACCTCTTTCGGTGATTGCATTACACATTGGCTTTAAAAATTCATAACTGCCTTCCTTTACAGAATATTTTCCCTTGGTATGAACTATCATGGCGCATTGTTCGGCCTGTTCAAAAGTGTGGCCGCAAATTTCCATAAGTGTTTCAATAACCCAATCAAACGTAGTAATGTCATCATTCCAAACGATGAGCTGGCATGGATATTCAACCTCCGTTAGAAGATCAGTTTCGGCTGATTCTTTTGTTTTTGTATTTGTGGTTAACATTATTACCTCAAAATTAATATTTTTTAGAAAAGAATCCGTAACCAAATATCTTTATGAAAATATTTTTATGGAAAAAGTTACCGGAATTGGCGGTGTCTTTCTAAAAGCAAAAGATGTTAAATCTTTAACTGCATGGTATCAAAAACATTTAGGCATTGATTTTGGTAATAACAGCTATGTAGATTTTAAGTGGGTGAACAAAGATCCGAATAGTCCCGGCAATACTGTGTTCTCATTTTTTAAAGAAGATACAACCTATTTTAATCCGTCAGAAAAATCATTAATGATAAATTTCAGGGTGAATGATCTTGATGGTTTATTGGAAGAATTAAAAAAAGATGGAGTGGAGATTGTTGGAGAAAAAGAAGAATACGAATATGGAAAGTTTGGATGGATAATGGATCCCGAAGGAAATAAAATAGAACTTTGGCAACCGATTGATAAAAAACTGTAACTAATAAAACTAAAAACATTTTTGTATGAAAAGCTATTTGAAAATTGTTATTCCTGCAATCCTGGTGTTTTTGTTTGCAGATGTGCAGGCACAAAAGAAAAAAGTTGTTGCTAAAAAAACAACTGCCAGCAACAACACAGTGGTGATAAAAATGGCGCAGCGGAATTTTGGTTCACCTACTTCCATTTCAGAGATCACTGATATTACTACCGCAGATCCTGCATACGAAAGCCTGAAAAATTTAATTGAAAATTATGGTGCCACCATCACTTACGCAGATAATACTTTCAGAGGAAAAGAACTTTTAACCCGCGGAGATTTTATTGTGGCTTTTAATTCTGCATTAAATAATTTAAAAAATAAAAAAGAGTCTGCAGGTGTTGATAGTTCATTAATTAATACATACGATAGAAATAGAGGCGGGGCCTACCTTACAGCCGTAAGCCAGGTAAAAGACGTTACTGAAACAAGTATATATTATCCCGCAGCAAAATCATTAATAGAGCAGTGGGGAATTGCTGAGCCTTTTGCTCTTAATAAAACATTAAGCGCAAACTCTGCAATGACAGAAAAAGAAGTGTATGATATAATGAGGGTAACATTAGGTTATAATTCTGCCGGAGTTAATCCTTATTCAGCGGGTATGACAAGAAATAAATTCGTAATTGTTTTAAATAACGCTGTCGCTCAAAAAATGACAGAAATAAATTCTCTTCATTCTGTTCTACAGGCAAAAAAAAATTAATATTTTTTAGATAACTGACATTTACTCTTTTACGTAACAAAAAACATTTAGGCATTGAATTTGGGAAACAGTTATATAAATATTTATGGAGAAAAAATATCGTTCAATTATAACAACTCTCTGCACAAATATTGTATGTGTGAAAGTGATTTATGGGATTAGTAGGATTTATAAAAATCCTTTCGTTTTCTTTTGAATGGAGGCTTAATAGAGGATCTGCAGATTATAAAATATTTCAATATTTCAACTGCCTTATCCAAATCTCCCTTAAATATTAATACTATTATTACAATGCCGACAATAATAGTAAACAAGTCGTATTGATTGGTCTCTATATCAAAATTATTACGGATTCGCATGGCATTACCAGATTTAACTTTTTTAAAAACTAAAGCTCCCACGCATTTCTTAATCTAGAAAAATTATAAACTAACACTATTAAAATAGTTATAAAATAATTCGATTCAGAGAGGATTTGTGTCGAATAAGTAGAGTGAAATTTTGATAAAAGAGGCAAGTTTAAATATTTGATTTTAATTTCATTGCTTTACTTAATCTCTCACTCCATTTAATTACTGGATAAGGACAATATGCATAAAACCCATTTGTACCCATAATATTTGTACAGGTTTCTAATCCAATTTGTAACTCATTTTTTACACTTTTATTTATAGGATTTTCAAATGCTTTTTTAAAGCGACTTTCATTCTCATTGCTAAATACTTTTATGGCTCTTTGAATAACACGAATTTCATCATTGTATTTTTTCAATTTTCTATAAATAATCATTAATCTTTCAAAAGCATGAGTTGCAGGATAACTCATTGCAATATTTTCTTCATAAACTTTTATCGCATCTTCAATGGCACCGTTCTTTTCAAATAAAATACCATTGTTGTTTCTTTCGGCTGTAATATCAAGCCTTCTATATAAAACTAATTTTTTATCTAATTCTGCAACGCCTTCGTCTGATAGATGCCATGTTTCGGTTGCTAATCCAAGCTTTAAATCCCAAGCCTTACTAAATTGATCTTCCGTTAAGACAGAATGATATTTATCAATAAATTCCTCTATAGTCATTTGTTGATCCATGCTATCAAAAATATACTTTACCTTAGAATTATGAAATACTTAATTATTGCTGCTTTTTTATTTCCTATTTTTTGTAATGCTCAAAAAATAGACGGAGTAGGTTTTTTAAGAATAAATAAAACTACTACGAAGGTTATTGATTCTCTTAAAGCTTCAGGATATGACTTTAAAGAGTGTGCTGATTTTGATGGCTGTTATAAGCCAACAGGTTTAACTATTGTGGAACCAAGGGTAACACCCAATGGAAAACTTGAGGGTATTGAAGTCCCGTATTATCAGGAACACAAATTCTATAAAATAGGAGAACTTATGATTTCTGATATAACAATTAAAGATATTGAATTACATTTTTTTAGAGACACTCTTTATGAGTTCCTCACAGAAAATTACCCGACAGAATTTGAAGAAGCATTAAAATTAAAATATGGCGAGCCAACACTTGAAACTGAAACAAAAGAAGTTACGTGTATAAACAGGTTGACTGGTTCTTATAAACTTGCGGAAAAATCTTATACCCGTCATTATAGAAAAGAAAAAAATTTTGAAGCATATACATACGTTTCTGTATCTTATAATGATAAATGCGAAAAAAATTATTTCATGCTTTTTAACATTGTAGATTTAAAAAAATCAGCTTTTGTTGATATGAAAGAAAAGAAGATCAAAGAGGATTTAGAGAATAAGAAATTGGAATTGAAAAAAGGCACTTTAAAAGATTTTTAAGAAAATAAATAACAGTTCGCTCATTGTTATAGTGTTATAGCTTCGTGAACCAAAGAAGAAATCATACTTGACTAAAAAATAAAGTAATCTAACAATGAATATACGCCAGATACTTTCCTTAATTATAGTGTTTACCATGTTGGGCTTTGGCAAGGCATCTGCTCAAAGCAATATTTTTTACATCAAAAAAGGAGTATTTACAAACCTTATTGGAGTTAGTCCTATCACCAATCATGGAGACGACATAATCAATGTAAACGTATTTTACAAAATGGGCGATAAAGTAGAATGGGGAACTGCGCAAACTATCATATCATACAGATACTTAGGTGTGGATAATCAAAACAATCTACATCTTCAAAGAGAGCAAACTAAGGACAACGCATCAAGTGATATTTGTAATCTCACATTTGCTTTAGATGCTAATAAATCAGGTGACATAACTCTTATTGGAGAACGTTCGCAAAAAGAACCTTTGCTTATCAAACTTCATGTTGAAGCTAACAACGACTTTATAAAGACAAAGTACATAGGAAACTTACCTCTTTACAAAGAATAAAAAACGAACGCCCAACATGCGGCTTGGCGTTATGGCGGCTGGACATTTTTAGCTTCGGCAGCAGTTCTTTATTCGGCTTCAGTTGTCGGCTGACGGAACACGGAATACCGCCACAACGCCAAGCCGTCCAATAGAAGACACCAATTAGATTCGCTGAAAAGAGTTGATATGGAACGAAAAGATTCCGTTGCCAAAGAGATACAATTAAGAAAACAGGAAGCGGTAAAGCAGGAAGAAGAAGCAAGGAAAAAACTTAAAGAGAAAAAGAAAAATTAATTTTAACTTATAGAATGATAAAAGCCATCCGTGTTTTGCGGATGGCTTTTTATTTTACAATCGCTGTAATATTTTTTTTCAGGCTTTTTTTAAAGAAGATTCTCTTATGATAAGTTCTGTTTCTAAAATGCGTGTTTCAAATTCTGTTACCGGCCTTTTGCTTTCAATTAACTGTATCAATAGTTCTGTTGCGTTCTGCCCGATCTCAAATGCCGGCTGGCGAATAACACTTAGCGGTGTTAAAAAAAGATCGCCAAGATTTGTATTGGTGAAACCAATTAATCCGACTTCTGTTTTTTGTTTTCTTTTTAAAACATCAAGGCATACAGTTGTTATCCTGTCACTGGCTGTAAAAATTGCATCAGGTTTAATTTTTGGTTTATACAAACTATTTACTGCTTCTTCAATTTCGTCTACGATCATTCCTCCATGATCACAATATTTTATCAATGCATCATTATAGATCAGGCCATGTTTTTTCAATGCTTCTTTATAGCCTTGCAATCTTTCTTTTGTAATTGATAAGTTAGCTGAATTAGTAATGTGTGCAATTCTTTTAAATCCCTGGAATATCAAATGCTCTGTAGCATGCATGGCGCCCAGGCTATTGTCGGCGCATACTTTATGTGTTTCTATTTCGTCTGATGTTCTGTCAAAAAAAACGATTGGAAATCCTTTTTCGTGCAGGTCTTTTAATAAAGTAAGATCAGTTGTTTCGCAGGATAGTGAAATTAATAATCCATCAACCGAACGTGATACAAGATGCTGCACATTTACTTTTTCTCTTTCCTGCGATTCGTGGCTTTGCGTAAAGATAACGTGGTAGCCCCTGTTGTAAGCAATGGATTCGATACCATTTATCGCCTGTGAAAAAAAGTTATTGGCTATCTCACTAACCACCACACCGATGGCCCTGCTTCTTCTTTCTTTTAGACTTAATGCAATAGGATTGGGGCGGTAATTAATTTTTTCTGCATATTCTAAAACTAATTTTTTTGTTTCAGAACTTATTTCATGACTGCCGCGTAAAGCTCTTGATACGGTAGAAGTGGAAAGATTAAGTTCTTTGGCGATATCCTTAATAGTAACTGTATCAAATTTCATTTATGCAATTGCTGAATCAGCTTTTAAAATACAGGTAAATTTAAGCTTATTCCAAATGCTGCAATTGTAAGTTCGATTTTATGATCATCATGGCATTTTCTTTAGCCCTTCCCATCTTACTTTCCATTTGCCGTTTTGGGGAATGCCGGGGTTAATTGTTTTACATCCATCATATCCTGCACACATCAAAGCTATAGCTGATAACAAGCCGCCATTGCCTGGTAAGTATAAACGCAAACGTTCGTTTTGGTAATTATGTCCATTAACTAAATATGTGTTTGTTTGAATATTCATCATTAAAGCATCGATTGCTTTTTCAGGCAAACCTAACCGTGTTGCAGTCATTGCAACCATAGGAAAATCCCAGCCCCATGTATCTTTCCAACTCCAATTATTCCATATCCAGTAGAAAGTTTTTTTCATGATGGCGGTATCAACCTGTCCTGTTGCGGGCATTACACCCAAAGCCATAAGAACCGAAGGATGATCTGTTAAATATCTTGGATTAGTGTAACTATCAGTTGCGCTTTCTGTAGCGAGGTACATATTATTTTGAACCGGAAGCTTTGATAATTTTTGCAATACATCATCCCACTTTTTATTGCGTGGCATTTGTAATCGCTCTCTCCATTGTTGTGCAATATTCAGCGCCCAATGCCAATACACTAATTCATAAGTTGGATTAAAAGTTTCTTCAGCTTTAAATCTTTCCTGCGCAGGAATAAGACCCTTTCCTAAAATATATCTGTCCTTATCTTTTTCATAAAATGGATAAGACGCCATAAAATCTGCGGTGCTAAAAACAAGATCTTTAAATTTATTAAGTGTTGCTTTATTTTTTCCTTCGCGGTATAAACTTTCAGCGAAATAAATTATGTGAGGCTCGTTCCAGATGAGAAATGCGCCTACAGATGATGGAGATTCATCACCATTATTGTCTGTAACTTTTGGCCAACGCATGCCACCAAAGCCCTGCCGCTTTGCAAGTTGCTTTGCTTTATCCGCTGCTCTGAAATACCAATTCATTGTGGTTTCCAAAAACTTTTTTTGTCCCCACAAAGGATAATGAGCAAGGTGCCAGTAAGGCATTTCAGAATGTGGTTTGCCAAACCAACTGTTATACGTTAAACCTGTTTCCTGTGGCAGGTTTGAGCCTGTCTCCTGTATCTTAATAAGATATTGCGAAAGGATAATTCTTCTTTCTAATTCCGTGGCTCTTTCATCCCTACTTCCTGTAAAATCAACAATGCCACCACTGTTCCAAAAGTTTGGCCACTCGGTTTGATTGTTTGTTTTTGTTTGAACATACTTTGGTAAAACAGTTGAAACTTTCTTTGAATTGAAACTGCAACTGAAAGTAAAATCTGAATTTGTTTTTGCAGGAGTAATTATAAAATGGTGCGGATCACTTTGTGTGATAATTGCTTTGTTATTGTAATTAAATTCAACATAATATTTAGTTGTATCTATTAGATGTTTTATTAGAACACCGGTCTCATTATTTTTTTCTATGGCAGAAAAATGTTTATTGTTGTTCTTATAATTAGTTCCAACATCACTCCATTCTCCGGTGGGATAAGGAAATCGTAAACTGATTTTTAATCTGCCTACTTTTATTAAATTTGATTTTACACTTACACTAATTACATCCTGTTGCTGATGACAAAAAGTTGAAACATCAACAGGAACATCTTCTACAGTAAAATGACTTTTTATTTCTCCTGTCCAAAGATTTAATTGTTGTTTGATATTTTTTATGTCATCAATACCCACAATTGAATTGTCTTTTTTTACAATTTCAAAACCAAGATTTCCTAATTGTAAGCGATGCGGATTTTGGCGAAACCAACTTGCTGCCGCCTTGCTGCGTTCAGAAGAATTATTTTCAATAAGATAAGTTATGTCACGTCCATTCAAATTGTATGTCCTTAAAACTTCTTCTCTTTTATAACCAACTGTATTTATAAAGCTATGCCAGCCCCATTCACTCTCGGTTCCAAGCGGCACTCCTTTTTCATATTCTTTGGGAAAACTTTGCAGGCCTGTGACATCAACTGTGAATGCAAACCTTCCAT
>DATCOF010000147.1:0-3673 GCA_036564845.1 Chitinophagaceae bacterium
ATCTCAGTCTTTATATAATATAACAGCGCTGTACTTTTTCAATAAAATTTTTTCCTGCTCAATTTCTGCCCCTGTATCAATTGCCATTTTCCAATGGCCTGAGGGTAACGAAAAATCTTTTGTTACATCACTTCCGTTGAAGGCAATAAAAATACTTTTCCATTTATCTTCCAATGCATCTCCATTGATTGTGTAAGCAATTGTTCTCTCATGCACATGTTGGTCAAATAAAATATTTTCTGCAACCTGTTTCGCAGTTGTCATCCTGAAGGCAGGATGTTCTTTTCTTATTTTAATAAGTTGCTTCACATAATTTGTCACATCAATATTTTCTTTTTTTAAACTCCATTTTAGTCCATTAATATCATCGCCTGACTTGTATGAATTTTCAACACCATTTTTGCTTCGCAAAAATTCTGTACCGGCATGCAAAAAAGGAATTCCCTGCGATGTAAGAACGATCGTCAAAGCCAGTTGCTGCATGGCTTTCCTGTCTTCGTCACTTGTACCGGGCATTGATAAAGCAAGTTTATCCCACAGCGTATTATTATCATGACATTCACAATAAGTAACGGTATTCCCCGGGTTTGCAGCAAAGGCATGCTTTGAATAATTATCCTTACTGTAATCTATTTGCGGATGCTCACAGGCTGCAACAATTCCAAACTTTATTGATTCTTCCATTCCTAATTTACCGCTTACAAAACCTCTGTCCTTTGCATTGAACACACTGCCTTTAATTCCGTCACGAATGTCATCGCTGAAGACTGCAATGCGATCAAGTTCCCATGCATTTTTTTTAACCGCCCTAATTGAATCCGGTAGTGGACAATCGCCGGCAGTCCACCCTTCTCCATATAAAATAATATCAGGTTTTATTTTATGCAACTCTTTTGAAATAATATTCATTGTTTCAATATCATGCACGCCCATAAGATCAAAACGAAAACCATCAATGTGATATTCCTTTGCCCAATACAAAATACTTTCGATCATAAACTTTCGCATCATTGGCATTTCGCTGGCGGTTTCGTTATTGCAACCGGTAGCATTTGAAAATCTTCCGTCATGTGTATGCCGGTAATAATAACCGGGCACCAATTGATTGAAGTTTGACTTCTCTGTTAATGCTGTATGATTGTAAACTGCATCAAAAATTACACGCAAACCATTTTTATGAAACGCCTCGATCATTTGCTTCAACTCTTTTATTCGTGTGATGCCATCATAAGGATTGGTACTGTACGATCCTTCAGGAACATTATAATTTAAAGGATCATATCCCCAGTTATATTGATGACCAGGTTTGCTTTCATCAACTGAAGCATAATCAAAAAATGGCAGCAGGTGAATGTGTGTAACTCCTAAATCTTTTATATGACTCAACCCTGTTGAGAGCCCTTCTTTGCTGTGTGTTCCTAATTCTGCCAGGCCCAAAAATTTTCCTTTGTGATGTATTCCTGAATTTTCATCAATGCTTGCATCACGAACATGCAATTCGTAAATCACTGCGTCAACAGGATTATCGTGTTTTGAAAATGCGGTGCTTTTATCATCTGCCCATCCATGCGGATCAGTGTCTCTCAGATCAATCACCATTGCACGCTTTCCATTTATGCCAACGGCTTTTGCATACGGGTCGGGCATTTCATTGTTCCATGTATGATTTATCATCACACGAAAAACATAAAATGTTCCTTTCCAATCTCCGGGCAATGTTGTATGCCATGTTCCGTTTATTTCTTTTGCAAGATCAATAGTTTTAAAAGGCTCTCCATTCTCTCCATCTTTATACAAAAGCAATTGCGCATGCTCTGCCGGAGGACTCCATATCCTGAATGAAGAATTTATTTTTGAATATTTTAATCCGAGATCACCATTGTAAAAAGGATATTGTTTATAATCTGTTTGAGCGGTTATTTCATTCATTATGCAAAGTAAAAATAGTGATACAAGGATCGTTTTCATTAAATAAGAATATGATTAAAGATAAATGTTTCGTGCAGGTGCAAATATTTATCTAACAACTTTTCATTTCAAAATTTCCGAATAGGTATTTAATGTATTTTTATTAAAGTGTAAATTTTACACAAGCCAATAATAAACGATTGCTATGGATAAAATAATAGTTGCAGAGGTAACGCCACATTCTCCTCATGTTCCTAAACCTGTTTTAAATTTCTGGCAGATATTCAATATGAGTTTCGGATTCTTTGGGATCCAGTTCGGATGGGATCTGCAAAGAGCTAACATGGGGCCCATTTATGAATATTTAAAAGCAAGCCCCGATCAAATTCCATTATTATTTTTAGCAGCACCACTCACAGGATTAATTGTGCAACCAATCATTGGTTATTTGAGTGACCGAACATGGCATCCCTGGTGGGGAAGACGCAGGCCCTATTTTTTTGTTGGCGCTGTGTTAAGTACGTTCTGTCTTTTTCTCATGCCCAACAGCGGCGCACTTTGGATGGCTGCAGGGTTGCTTTGGATATTGGATACTTCCGGCAATATTGCCATGGAACCATTTCGTGCATTTGTTGCAGATAAATTAAATAAAAAGCAACGCACACGCGGTTTTGCCATGCAGAGTTTAATGATAGGTCTTGGTGGAAGTATTGCATCAGCATTGCCATGGCTATTGTCAAATTTAATGGGCGTATCAAGAAAAAGTGTTGATGGTCATATCCCTGATTCAGTAAAATTTGCTTTTTATATTGGCGGTACAATTTTTTTGCTATCGGTTCTTTATACGATTTTTTCTACCAAAGAATATCCTCCGGCTGATCTTGGTTTTAAACAAAAAGTAAAAGAAAGCAATAAAGGTTTTGGTGGTGGCTTTAGAGAAATAATAAGCTCGATAAAAAATATGCCATCTAAAATGAAACAGCTTGCATTGGTACAATTTTTCACATGGCCCGGATTATTTTTAATGTGGTTCTATTACAGCACAGCAGTGGCTCGTGGCGTTTTTGGTGCAGCAAGTGAAACAGATCCCATCTATACAAAGGGTGTTGAGTTCGCAGGATTAACGCTTTCGTTTTACAATGTGGTGGCATTTATTTTCGCATTAATAATTCCTTTGGTGGCAAATAAATTAGGAAGAAAATTAACGCACAGCTTTTGTTTGTTCTGCGGCGCTGCAGGTTTAATTGCTGTGGGATTTGTTACCAATAAATATATGTTGTATGGTTGCATGGTGGGTGTTGGCATCGCATGGTCAAGTATTCTCTCCATGCCGTATGCTATGCTGGCAGGCAGTTTGCCGGAAGATAAGATCGGTGTGTACATGGGAATATTTAATTTCTTTATTGTTCTTCCTGAAATTATTGCATCCTTATTATTTGGCTGGATAATGAGTCATCTTTTAAATAATAACAGGATGCTTGCAGTACAAATTGGAGGAGTGTTAATGATATTAGCAGGAATACTTTGTTATTTTTTGGTAAAAGAAAATCACAACGATGACGAAGTGATTGTTATCCCTGATCCTAAACTTGTTTAAATTTTCTCATGAAAAAAATTCTTATTTCTTATTTCTTATTCAGCATTTCTTATTCAGCATTTTCACAGGAATACAAATGTTATCCAACAAACTGGTGGACGGGAATGAAGTGGAACAAAGTGCAGGTGATGGTACATGGAGATGCAATAGCAAATGCAGCAAAAGGAT
>DATCOF010000148.1:0-3809 GCA_036564845.1 Chitinophagaceae bacterium
AAATATTATTGTCCAGGCAATAAAAAATCAGCCAAAACTCAAAGTCAATAACCTAAAATCAGTCTTTACATTTTTATAAGAAAAAAAGTTCCGGAAATTTTGGGTGACAAAAAAATATTTTTCATTTACAGGAAGACCCTAATTTGTTTGATAAAAATTAAAAGCATTCCGTTGGGAATGCTTTTAAAAATTGTTATCCAAAAATTTTAATGCGAAGTGTCTTGTAAATTTTTGTTCATATTCTGTAGCATCTTCGACGCGGAATCCATTCCATTGTTCATTTTATCCATATTATTATTGTTCATATTTTTCATTTTATCAGTGCCCATTTGTGTCATTGTCGCTTTATCAAATGCCACTTTCCATGCACCGCCTTCCTTCTTTAAAGTGTAAGTAGTTGTCTCTCCTGATTTTTTTTCTTTTACAGGAACAGTTGCTTTATCGCCATCAATTTTGGCCTCACCAAACTCCATATTATTCTTATCATACATCTTATCTTTTGTGCTATCAGAAGCCATTGACATTCCCATTTGAATCATGCCCAGCATTGCTTCACTGTCTTTGGTGGCGAATTTTTTTGCACCTTCAATATCTTTTTTTCCAAGAGCCTCAAAAAAGCTCATTAAAACACCTTTGGGATCGCTGCCATTACTACTGTTACAACCAATAACTCCAAAGGCCAAAAGAATTATTGCAGATAAAATGATTTTTTTCATATTAGTTTAATTTTAGTTTATCGGGACAAATGTAGATGTATTTTTTAAAGATAATAAAATGCACAGATAATTATTGGAACCTGATCCGTTTTTTTTCTTCACAGAACTTATTTAAAAAAAGATTATCTACAGCAACAAATTCAAACTTATTTATTTTGGTTGTAGAAAAAATTATTTGCTTATCAGTTGCTGTACTTATTGCTTTGCTTACAAATTCTGCACAATACATCCTGTCGTTGGTAGCAAGATCAAACTTCATATCAAACATAAGCCCCGATTTGTACCATGCTTTTACAATGCTATCCAGTTTATTTATTTGTGACGCAGTAAATTTAAAATTGAAAATTCCGAACCCCCGATTCTCTTCAGGATTACAAAAGAGCTCCAGCGGATCTCTTCTTAATTTTTCATCAGGATTCCATTCGCCACCTAATGAATGATACACAAATAAGGTATCATTTTCTATGCTTGCTATACCGCAATGAGAATATGTTTTATCAGTAAAAGAAAGTTGCCTTAATGATTCGCTGGTAAAATCATTCCCTGTTCTAAGTATCATATCTCCCTGCTGTATCATTGGCTTCACATCTTTAATAGATGCAAATGCTCTTTCATTTTTAAAAATGATCGCTGCCGAATCAACATGAGTAAGTTTTAATTGTTTGTATGCTGAAGTATTGTTACAGGCAATTGTAAAAAGAAGAAGGCAGAACGAAAGGAACCTAAAACCCTCTGTCTCCCTAAAGGGAGAACTTAGGTTTGAAATAAATTTAATTTCTTTAATCATTCTAAGAAATGAAAAATTATTGAACTCTTTATTGATGATAGATATTTTAAAGAAGATAAGGAAGATAAAATGTTTGGATATATTCTAAAGTACCGCCTCCTCTTTTTGGGAGAGGAGGAAGGGAGGTGAGGCTTTTTATTTTTGTTCCAGCATTTCTTTATTTTTTTCTTTATCGTAAGCTTTAATAATTGCCTTCACCAGTTTATGCCGAACAACATCATCTTCATCCAACTCCACATGCCCTATTCCTTCTATGTTCTGTAATATCCTCACTGATTTTTCAAGCCCGCTTTTTACTTTAGGCGGAAGATCTATTTGCGTAACATCACCGGTAATAATTGCTTTCGCATTACCACCAATACGGGTTAAAAACATTTTTAATTGTCCGTCGGTTGAGTTTTGTGCTTCATCTAAAATGATGAATGCATTGTCAAGCGTTCGGCCACGCATGTAGGCTAATGGTGCAATTTCAATGGTACGTGTGGTCATATAATAACCAAGCTTATCAGCAGGTATCATATCATCTAATGCATCGTACAAGGGACGCAGATACGGATCAATTTTTTCTTTAAGATCCCCCGGCAAAAAACCAAGGTTCTCTCCGGCTTCAACTGCCGGTCTTGTTAAGATGATCTTTTTTACAGCTTTATTTTTTAATGCTCTTACGGCCAAAGCCACAGCAGTATAGGTTTTGCCGGTACCGGCGGGGCCGATAGCAAAAACTATATCATTCTTTTCAATGGACTGAACCATCTTCTTTTGGTTGGCTGTACGTGCCCTCACCATTTTGCCATTAGGGCCAAAAACCAAAATGTCGTTAGGGTTTTTTTCTTTAAAATTATCTATCACAGTTTCATCATCACCACCGAGAATCTGTTCAAGATAATTCTCACTCATTTGCCCGTTGCGTTCAAGATACTGAACCGCAAGTCCGATCTTTTCCTTAGCATCATCAATTTGTTCCGGTGCACCGCTAAGTTTAATTTGTGTGCCTCTGCTCAGGATTTTAAGGCGGGGGAATTTTTTCTTAAGGATATCAAGTTTTCCATTATTAACTCCAAAAAAATCAATGGGGTTAACGGTTTCAAGGTTAATGATAGTGTCTGTCAATAGTTTTCATTTTATGTTTCACAATTCCTCTTTACCTACAGGCTGTTTTGGTATCGGTAGTTTCTTAACTGCCTTTCCCAAATTTATACTAAAAAAAAATCTATACTAAATTACTTATTCACATGTGGTTGAAAAAGTTAAAAGCAGAGCTACAATTTTATTGCATTTTCCAATCAGGAACTCTGCCCGGTGTATAAGGAGCCCCGTTTTTCTCTAACAAGTTTTCAATCCTCTTTACTTCTTCTCCCACTGCTTTTACTTCTGATAATATCGGTGCAAATTGTTGTGCACTTACTGTGTATGAATTTATTGCAGTGTTGGTAGGCGCTACAGTTGTTGTTATCACGCCTTCCATAATATTACCAATGCGATTATTAATAGATGGAGGCGCTTCAAACTCTCTTCTTGATAATGACGCATCACCATTTAATTTTATGTCTGCTTCGCCTAATCTTTTTTCAAGAGAGATAATATCTTTTACAATACTTTGATCTACTGCTGCTGTTTGTAAAGCAGCTTCCTTCATAAACCGCAACCTGTTAAGAAGATCATTTTTATAAGCGTTGGTTCCATCAGCAGCTCTCTTTAATTCAGCTACTTTTTTACCAAATTCATGCAATGCTTTTTTATCCGCTTCTGACATGCCAATCATATTCAAAGCCTCTATTTTAAAGGGTTGTGGCGCCACGAGTTGTGTATACACTCCATCTTCAAACTTGCTTAATGAAACTTTGTAATCTCCCGGTAAAACCATTATGCCGCGTGGCCCAGAACCAAAAACATTGGATTCATCAAATGCTGTAAAATTAATTGGGCCGGTTGCATCTGTTCTAAAATCCCATGTTATGCGGTTGATACCCTTTTTTGCCGGATCTCTTAATCTTCTCACTACATTTCCATTTTCATCAGCAACAGTTAAAAGCAAATAAGGTGCAGGCTGAATATCTTCCATTCGTAAAGAATCCATTGAAGGATAATAGGGAGGATCTCCGATTTTTATTTTTTGTTTTTCTGCTTCCATTCTTTTTTCTCTCAATGTTTTTATATCATCTTTTAAATAATAAGTAAACACAGAACCCGGTTTAGGATTGGGGGCATTCCAAAAACTTTCTCCCTGAAAACCTTTGCCTCTAACACCGAGAGGTGTTGATTCAATGTACATCCATGCAGTTTTAACGGGAGAGATAAAAGCAGTT
>DATCOF010000149.1:0-6722 GCA_036564845.1 Chitinophagaceae bacterium
TTCCCTCAATTATTTCTCCATCTGCTCAATAACCCCCTGTGTAACACCCGTGAAAGAAAATCCACCATCGTGAAAAAGATTTTGCATGGTAACCATACGGGTATAATCGCTGAATAATGTAACGCAATAGTTGGCGCAATCTTCTGCAGATGCATTGCCCAGCGGGCTCATCTTTTCTGCATAATTGATAAATCCATTAAAGCCTTTTACGCCACTGCCCGCAGTGGTACGTGTTGGTGATTGCGAAACCGTGTTCACTCTTACATGTTTTTTAACAGCATAATGATAACCGAAACTTCGTGTAATACTTTCCAGCAAAGCTTTGGCATCGGCCATTTCATTGTAATCAGGAAACACACGCTGCGCCGCAATGTAAGAGAGTGCAACCACGCTGCCCCATTCGTTGATAGCATCCAGTTTCATTGCTGTTGCTAGCAAACGGTGAAGACTGGTTGCTGATATATCCAAAGACTTTTGATTGAAGTCGTAATCAATTTCAGTATAATGTTTTCCCTTGCGCACATTCATACTCATACCTATTGAATGCAAAATAAAATCAACACCTCCGCCAAAATGTTCCTTTGCTTTGGTGAGAAGGTTAAGCATGTCATCATTACTTGTTACATCGCAGGGAATTACAGGAGCGTTTATTTTTTCTGCAAGTTTATTTATTTCTCCCATACGCATAGCGATCGGCGCATTGGTCAATAAGATTTCTGCTCCTTCCGCATGGCAGGCCAGCGCTGTTTTCCAGGCGATAGATTTCTCGTCCAATGCTCCGAATATTATCCCTTTTTTCCCCTTTAGTAAGTTGTACATATAGTTATCGGTTAATAGTTATCAGTGATCTGTAAAGAAAGTCAAATGTATTAAGAAATTACAAGTTTTTTAATTTGCAGCAAACTATACATTACAAAACATACAGAAGAATTATCTTCGCCGCACTATGGATAAAAAGAAAGAGACCTTGCCTGCCGGCAGGCAGGTAGTAATGAGTGGCATCAGGCCAACAGGTTTTCTTCACCTTGGAAATTACTTTGGTGCCATCCGCAATTATGTAAAGATGCAGGATGATTTTGAATGTTTTTTTATGGTTGCAGATCTGCATTCGTTAACAACGCATCCCGATACCAAAGAGCTGAAAGCTAATGTACACAGGGTTTTAGCAGAAAATATCGCCTGCGGATTAGATCCTGATAAAGTTGCTTTGTATTGCCAAAGCCATGTTCATCAAACATCTGAATTGTATTTGTATTTAAACATGCTTGCTTATAAAGGTGAGCTGGAAAAAACAGTAACTTTTAAAGAGAAAGCCCGCCAGAAGCCTGAGAATATTAATGCAGGTTTACTTACTTATCCAGTTTTGCAATCTGCGGATATTCTTTTACATCGTGCCAAATATGTACCGGTTGGTAAAGATCAGGAGCAACATCTTGAGATGGCCCGCACTTTTGCAAACCGTTTTAATCACCGCTATGGCGAAGTATTTCCTGAACCCGTTGCATTTAATTTCAGCAACCAGTTGATAAAAGTTCCTTCGCTTGATGGAGAAGGCAAAATGAGCAAGAGCGAAAATCAAATGTCTACTTTGTATTTGGCAGATGAGGATGAACTGATAAGAAAAAAAGTAATGAAAGCCAAGACAGACAGCGGCCCAACAGAGAACAATTCACCAAAGCCTTCTTACATCGAAAATATTTTTTTACTGATGAACCTTGTTTCACAAAAGGATGTGATAAAAAAATATGAGGATGATTATAACAATTGTAATATCCGTTATGGAGATATGAAGAAACAATTAGCTGAAGATATGGTGAAGTTTATTTCTCCCATCCGGGGAAAGGTGAACAGCATTTTGCAGGATAAAAAATATTTACAAAAAGTAATGCAGCAGGGGGCAGAAAAGGCAATAAAAAGCGCAGAAGTTACAATTAAATTAGTAAGAGAAGCTATCGGCTTGAATTATTTTTAAATTGTCTGAACTCCCGAAGCATCGGGACAGGCAATGATTTTTAGGATTAATGGGATTATGAGGAAACATTGTTTATTTTACATTTTTTATTTTTTATTTTAAAAAGGGCATGGCAAAAGCTAAAAAACCTAAACACATTGCAATAGCCGGTAACATTGGCGCCGGAAAAACAACCTTAACAGAGTTATTAAGTAAACATTATAAATGGATTCCGCAATTTGAAGATGTTGATCACAATCCATACCTGAACGATTTTTACGAGGAGATGCCAAGGTGGAGTTTTAACCTACAGATATATTTTTTGAACAGTCGCTTAACTCAATTGCTCGAAATTCATCGCGGCACCGAAACGGTGATACAGGACAGAACAATTTATGAAGATGCAAATATTTTTGCGCCCAATCTTCATGATATGGGACTGATGGCAAAAAGAGATTTTGATAATTACTATTCTTTTTTTGAAACACTTAAAAGCATGGTACGGCCCCCTGACCTGCTTATTTACCTTAATGCATCTGTGCCTACATTGGTTGCACAAATACAAAAGCGCGGCAGAGAATATGAAGAAAATATCCGCCTTGATTATTTAAAAAAGCTGAACGAATTTTACAACAAATGGATAGGCACCTACAAAGAAGGTCCGCTGTTAATTATTGATGCCGATAAAAATAAGTTTGCAGAGAATGAAGAAGATCTGGGTAAAATTATAAACCAGATAGATGCTCAGTTGTATGGCTTATTTTAAATAAAACATTTGCCGCAGATTCACAAAAAAAAATATAGCAAAATAAAAAATTAATCTGTGAATCTGTGGCGTTTTATTTCTGAATCACTGCTAAAGCAGAGTTTTCAATATTAATTTTATAATTTTAAAATCTTAGGTGCAGCGTCTGCAGTTTCTCCGCTTGCGCCACTTGCATATTTTTCAAAATTCTTTATAAATTGTTTGGCAAGATCTTTTGCTTTGGCATCATACTCATCTTTGTCTGCCCATGTATTTCTGGGATTCAAAATTTCTGATGGTACACCGGGGCATGAAGTGGGCATCATAAATCCAAATATAGGATGCGTTTCATATTCTGCATTGTCTAATTTCCCTTCCAGCGCAGCGGTTATCATCGCTCTTGTATAGGGTAATTTTATGCGGCTTCCAATTCCATAAGCGCCACCCGTCCAGCCTGTATTTATCATCCAAACATTTACTTTTTGTTCTCTAATTTTTTTACCAAGTATCTCAGCATACTGAGCAGGATGCAATGGCAAGAAGGGAGCGCCAAAACACGTACTGAACGTAGCTTTCGGCTCTGTAACACCTTCTTCAGTTCCTGCTATTTTTGCGGTGTAGCCACAAACAAACTGGTACATTGCATGGCCTATTGATAATTTACTTAACGGCGGCAAAATTCCATACGCGTCAGCCGTTAAAAAGAAAATATTTTTGGGAATTCTTCCAATTGATGGATGCAGTGCATTGCTGATAAAATGCAAAGGATAACTTACTCTTGTGTTCTCAGTAATTTTTTTACTGCTGAAATCAATTTTATTTGTGCCTTCAAAAAAAGTTACGTTCTCAACCAAAGCGCCGGGACGTATTGCATGATATATCTCGGGCTCTTTTTCTTCACTCAGGTCAATAGTTTTTGCATAGCAACCACCTTCAAAATTAAATACAGTACTTTCTGTCCAGCCGTGTTCATCATCACCAATTAAATGCCTTTGCGGATCTGCGCTTAAAGTTGTTTTGCCGGTACCACTTAATCCAAAAAATATTGCCGTATCACCATCATCACCCATGTTAGCAGAGCAATGCATGCTCAACACATGTTTTTCATGAGGCAGGATAAAATTAAGAATTGTAAAAATTCCTTTTTTTATTTCTCCTGTATAACCGGTACCCCCAATTAAAATTATTTTTTTTGTAAAGTTTACGATCGCAAAGTTGTGCTGGCGTGTTCCATCTGTTGCTGCATCTGCTTTAAAATTTGGCGCCTGTATTATTTGCCAGTCAGATGTAAAATTTTCAAGTTCATGTTCCTCAGGGCGCAGAAACATATTATAGGCAAAGAGGTTACCCCATGGATTTTCATTTATCACACGTATGTTCAGCCTGTAGGCGGGATCAGCACATGCATAACAATCTCTTACCCAAATTTCTTTATTATCAAGATGAGCGATCATCTTTTTATATAACTGATCAAAATATTTTGTTTCTATTGGAATATTAAAATCATTCCAGTGAACAGCATCAGAAGTAATCTCGTCCTTCACAATAAATTTATCCTTTGGACTGCGCCCGGTAAATTCGCCGGTGTTAATTACAAGAGCACCGGTATCATTTAAAACACCTTCATTTCTTGCCAAAGTCTGTTGTGATAATTCTTCCGGAGATAGCTGGTAGTGCACGTTTTCTGCTGACGTTATTCCAAGTTTAATCAATACATTTTTAGGTAATGTACGCATTGTAGGTACCGACATGTAGCAATCGTTTGTTGAGGCTGTAAAGGTATAAGGCGAATACTTTATAACAATAATTTTTTGAGGGTTTTGATGTGTATCAATTACACTTTGTGTTAGTTTAATATTGAAAAGTATATTTAGAAGCGGGCTTTGTATCTTGCATTTTATAAAATTATTCTTAAATGAAATATCTCCCACTCAATCCTGACATATTTGTTCAGAACCGCAAAAGGTTTATTGACAAGATGGAGAAAAATGCAATTGCTATTTTTAACAGCAATGATGAATTGCCTATGAATGGGGATGCTTTGTATCCCTTTAAACAAAACTCAGACCTGTATTGGCTTACAGGCATTGAGCAGGAAGAAACAATGCTTGTGTTATTTCCTGATAATCCTGATCCAAAATACAGGGAAGTATTGATATTGGTTCGTCCCAACGAATTAAAAGAAAAATGGGATGGACATAGATTAACGGCATCCGAAGGACAAAATATTTCAGGAATAAAAACGGTTGTTTGGTTAGATACTATTGATGCAATGTTGCAACCGTGGATACATTTGGCCGACACGATTTATTTAAACACAAATGAAAATGACCGTAAAGCAAATCTTGTTGCTGTAAGAGATTACAGGTTTGCAAAAGAAATGCGCATGCGATATCCTTTACACAATTACAAACGCAGCGCAAAAATTTTAAAAGAACTGAGAGCGATTAAAACTGCTCTGGAAGTAGAAGTGATACAAAAGGCAATTGGCATTACTGATGTTGCCTTTAGAAGACTGTTACAATTTATTAAACCCGGCGTAATGGAATACGAAATTGAGGCTGAGATATGGCATTCATTTTTATCTCAAAGGGCTACTGGTACTGCTTATGGAAGCATTATCGCCAGTGGCGACAGGGCACGAACACTACATTATGTAAGCAATAATGAAGAGTGCAAAGATGGAGAATTATTGCTAATGGATTTTGGTGCAGGGTATGGAAATTATGCTGCTGACCTTACACGTACAATTCCTGTGAATGGAAAGTTTGGCAGAAGGCAAAAAACTGTTTACAATGCATGTTTGCATTTACATCAATATGCGGCAAGCATTTTAAAACCCGGAATAAGTATTCTTGATTACACAGAAAAAGTTGGCGACGAAGCAACAATAGTTTTTCAAAAAATAGGGCTGTTGAGAAAATCAGAAATTAAAAATGAAGATCCTGAGAACAGGGCTTACCGCAAATATTTATATCATGGCATTTCACATCATTTAGGAATTGATGTGCATGATCTTGGTACAAGAACAGAACCAATAAAAGCCGGGATGGTATTTACAGTTGAGCCGGGCATTTATATTGAAGAAGAAAAAATGGGAATAAGAATTGAAAATAATTTCTGGATTACCAGAAATGGAAATAAAGATTTGATGAAGAATATTCCTATAACTGTTGAAGAAATTGAAGGACTAATGAAGAAATAATACAATTAGCCAATTCGGCAATTTGACAATCGAGTATCAAATTGTCTGATCATCAAATTGCCAAATAAATTATGAAACAAATCCCGAACATTTTTACTCTCCTGAATTTATTTTTTGGATGTATCGCAATTGTATTTGCATTGCAAAGTGGAATTGATATTGTTTATACTCACGAAGGAGAACAATTTGTAAAACTGACTGAAAAAATTTGTTACGCTTCCTTATTTATTGGATTGGCTGCTATTGTCGATTTTTTAGATGGTTTTGTTGCCAGACTTTTTAATGCAACTTCTATGATTGGTAAACAACTCGATTCTTTAGCAGACATTGTTAGCTTTGGTGTTGCCCCCAGCGTAATTTTATATCAGCTTCTAAGAATGAGCTTTATTCGTGAAAATGAAGGTTTTGAGATTTCAACTGTTTGGCTACTCCCAGCATTTATTTTTAGTTGTGCAGGAGCATACAGATTAGCACGTTATAATATTGATCAAGTTGAAACTAATACTTTCAAAGGTGTTCCGATACCTGCGGCAGGTATGCTTGTTGCTTCATTACCATTGATACAATTCTATACCACTACAGATTTTATTTATGATTTTATAAGTAACAAATATTTTCTGTATGGGCTAATATTTTTATTAAGCTGGTTAATGGTAAGTAAATTGCCAATGATGGCTTTAAAGTTTAAAGATTATACTATTAAAAATAATTTGCCCAAGGTTATATTAATTTTGATCGCTGTTATCAGCGCTGTATTTCTGCAATGGATTGCAGTACCTGTAATATTTATCAGTTACTTTATTTTGTCTTTAATAAATAAA
>DATCOF010000150.1:0-3893 GCA_036564845.1 Chitinophagaceae bacterium
TTGTAAAAGAGTGTGTTGATAAAAAAATTGCCCCTGCTAAAAATATTAAAAAAAGCCAGGAGTTTAATAATAAGGTCGCTTCTAAGATTATTCCAAAATGAATCAGTAATATCTAATAGCCCGGCGTTTTGGTGATGGCAAATAAAAATATTTGTCAAAAATTCTTTAGGATGATTAAGCAGTAGATCGTATTCGATAAGCCCATCCTGCTGAAAAGCAGCTGCATCAGTATCAGGATAATGATAGAGATTAATGTATCCATTTACTGCTCCCGCAATAATTCTTACAAGAAATAAAAGAATGATTAGTCTATTGCCTAATCCTGCATCTTTTATAAATTTAATTTTGGTTAACAGCCAGCAAAAAAGTGTCAGGTAAATAATAAAAAACAAATAACTCAAGATGGATATTTTTTAAGTGTGGGAAGTTAGTTAAAATATTTGCACATCTACATTAGCAATCACATTCGCATACGTTGTATGTTTGCTTATACTATTTAAATATGGAAATAACAGCAGAGGTAGCAAAAAAATTAGGCTTACAACCCGAAGAGTTTTCTGAAATAATAAAAATATTAGGACGCACTCCCAACTTTACAGAGTTAAGCGCTTATTCCGTTATGTGGAGTGAACATTGCAGTTATAAGAATTCAATTAAATGGTTAAAAACCTTGCCCCGTGAGGGTTCTAAGCTTTTAATAAAAGCCGGTGATGAGAATGCCGGTCTGATGGATATTGGCGATGGTTATGGTGTTGTATTTAAAATTGAAAGCCACAATCATCCTTCTGCAATTGAACCATTTCAGGGAGCTGCAACAGGTGTAGGTGGAATTCACCGTGATATATTTACCATGGGCGCACGGCCGATCGCCGCATTAAATTCATTACGCTTTGGTAATTTAAAAGACAGCAAAACACAACATTTGGTTAATGGCATTGTGCATGGCATCGGGCATTATGGAAATTGTTTTGGTGTGCCTACGGTTGGTGGCGAAACTTATTTTGAAGATTGTTATCATACCAATCCTTTGGTTAATGCAATGAGTGTTGGTATTGTAAAATTGGGCCAAACGGTTAGCGCCACTGCAATTGGAATTGGCAATCCTGTTTTTATTGTTGGCAGTGCAACCGGTAAAGATGGAATGGGAGGCGCCGCATTTGCCTCGGCAGATATTACTGAAAACAGCATGGAAGATCTGCCCGCAGTGCAGGTTGGCGACCCTTTTCAGGAGAAGAAATTATTGGAAGCATGTCTTGAAATTATTCCTACAGGCGCTGTGGCTGGTATGCAGGATATGGGAGCAGCGGGCATAATTTGTTCTACTGCTGAGACGAGTGCTAAAGGTGAAGTGGGAATGAGAATAGATCTTGATAAAGTTCCTACCCGTCAAAAAAATATGAAATCCTGGGAGTTGTTGCTTAGTGAAAGCCAGGAAAGAATGCTGATCATCATAAATAAAGGAAGAGAAGAAGAAGTAATTAAAATATTTGAGAAATGGGATATACCCTGTTCACAAATTGGAGAAGTAACAAGTGATGATAAGCTTAGCTTTTTTATGAACAATGAATTGCAGGCTGAGCTTCCGGCAGAGAGTTTGGTTTTAGGTGGCGGCGCTCCTGTGTACGAAAGAGGATTTGCAGAGCCAAAGTATTTTGAAAAAATAAAAGCTTTTGATATAAATAAAATTCCTGTTCCTGCGGATATAAAAAGCGTTGCAGAACAATTAATATCTCTTCCCAATATTGCTTCTAAACGCTGGATATATAATCAATACGACAGCATGGTTGGTACAGGAAATACAAATACAAATAATCCTTCCGACGCATCGGTAGTTCTTGTAAGAGAGACTGGGAAAGGTTTAGCGATAACAACTGATTGCAACAGTCGTTATGTTTTTGCTGATCCGTATGTTGGCTGTATGATCGCTGTGAGTGAAGCTGCAAGAAATATTGTTTGCAGTGGCGGACAACCTTTGGGAGTAACCAATTGTCTCAATTTTGGGAATCCCTATGATCCTGAAGTTTATTACCAATTTGTGAATGCGATAAAAGGAATGAGTGAAGCCTGTAAAAAATTTGATACGCCTGTTACCGGGGGCAACGTTAGCTTTTATAATCAATCTCCTTCCGGTCCTGTGTATCCTACTCCAACAATTGGTATGGTTGGCGTATTGGATAATATGGATGATAAAATGACTTTGGATTTTAAAACTCCCGGAGATATTATTTATTTGATTGGAGAAAGTAAAAATGATATCAATTCATCAGAATATTTACATAAAATTTGTGGAGTAGAATTTTCACCGGCTCCTTATTTTGATCTTGATGAAGAATTTAATTTGCATACAACAATAAGTGATCTGATAAAAAATAAATTGATCGAATCAGCGCATGATGTAAGTGAAGGCGGATTATTTGTAACACTTGCTGAAAGCGGGTTTAACAGGGACCTTGGGTTTTCTGTTGCTCAAAATAATACTGACATAAGAAAAGATGCTTACTGGTTTGGAGAAGCGCAAGGTAGAGTAGTAGTAAGTGTAGCAGACAATAGAATTGATGAGTTTGAAAAATTTCTTGGCAAAAGATCTTTTGAAAAACTTGGCCTGGTAACAAAAAGTAATGTTGATATTGATGGCGAAAGCTGGAGCGATATTTTTTATTGGAAAGAAAAATATGATACAGCCATTGAGAAATATTTTAAAAATTATCTACCTGAATAATGATAAATAAAGATTCTAAAATAGTAGTTACCGGCGCTGCAGGTTTTATAGGAAGCTGCATGACGGGATATTTAAATGCACAGGGTTTTGAGAATTTAATTTTGGTAGACAAATTTGAAGAAGAAAAAAAAGAACTCAATCTTTATGAAAAAAAATATGCAGTAAGAGTTGAAAGAGAAATTTTTTTTGAATGGCTGGACATTGATAAGCCTGATGTAAAATTTGTTTTTCACTTAGGCGCCAGGACTGATACTACAGAATTTGATTATGCGATCCACCAACATTTAAATGTTGACTATTCACAAAAAATATGGAGGTACTGCACTGCAAATAATATCCCGTTAGTGTATGCATCATCCGCTGCAACATACGGCAATGGTGAGTTTGGATATAATGATGATCATGCAATAATTGAAAAACTACAACCATTAAATCCTTACGGTGTTTCAAAAAATGAATTTGATAAATGGGCTCTTAAACAAAATGAGCAGCCTCCGTTTTGGGCGGGTTTAAAATTCTTTAACGTGTACGGTCCTAATGAATATCATAAAGCAAGAATGGCAAGCATGATATTTCATGGCTATCATCAAATAAAAAAAGAAGGGTTTGTAAAGCTTTTTAAATCGCATAGAAAAGATTTTAATGATGGTGAACAACTGCGTGATTTTATTTATGTAAAGGATGTTATTAAAATGTGTTACTGGTTTATGGATGCCGGTCAACAGACAACGGACAACAGTCAACAGATAATTGCATCCGGAATTTATAATATCGGGACTGGCAAAGCACGTTCATTTAACGATCTTGTAAAAGCAACTTTTACTGCAATGGATTTAGATGCACAAATAAATTACATCGATATGCCCGAAGACATCCGCGACAAGTATCAATATTTTACCGAAGCTAAAATGGAAAAGTTGAGGAGTGCAGGATACTCTGCACCATTGCATACTTTGGAAGAAGGAATTACTGATTATGTGAGAAATTATCTTGCTGATAACAGGTATTATTAATTCTTTGCAAATATTTTTTTCACAAAAACCTTCCTTCATTTTTCTCTCCAAAATATTAGCCGTAAGTTTGCATGACCTCCCTGATTTTATTTCCGGTTTTTTAAGGTCAATACAGTTTAATTATAAAGTAAAATTTATGGCTAAGTATATTTTTGTTACGG
>DATCOF010000151.1:0-25097 GCA_036564845.1 Chitinophagaceae bacterium
TAGGAATAGAATCCAGCACTTCATAATCAATACCTCTATCAACACCCATCAATTGGTTGAGCGCAATTTTTTGTTGTGCAATTAATGTCTGCTGATTTAATTCAATGGCAATTTGCGCATTCAGATCCAGCTGCGCCTGCAATACATCAGGCTTAATCCCCAATCCAACTTCCAATTTTACCTGCGCTAATTTCAGCCGCTCACGATTCAATGACATTTGTTCTTCAACAGCTTTTAGCTGTTGCTTTTGCCTTACAATATTGAAATAAGTATCTATTACCTGGGCGATGATATCAGTAATTTGATTTTTGATGGTAAGATCTCCGAGCAATAAATATTCTCTGAGCTTATCACGTGTGGCAAACATTTTTAACCCATCAAACAACACCCAGTTTAATGCAAGTTGTGCATTAAGGTTTCTTGATCTGATGCCATTTACTTTCCTGTCGCTGCCATCAGCAAGTTTTTGTTTTTGATTATTATTATTTATGATGTAACTACCGTTTGCATTTAGCCTTGGATAAAATGCTGCATTGATAAATGAATTGTTGATTGCATAAATAATGGAATCATTCCTCGATAATCTTATCTGGTAATTATTCTGTAATGCTGTGGCAACAGCTTCTTCAGGAGTTAGTAAGCGCTGTGCATGAAGAACAGTAACACAAATAATAGAACAAAAGAGAAAAATATATTTAAGAAATTTCATTCAAATTAATTTAATACATGTTGAGGTGGCGCATCAAGTTCATCCATTTCGCTGCGTTTTTTATTTGATGACAAATAAGAATACATCGCAGGTATTACAAACAAAGTAAGTACAAGTGAGAATATTATTCCGCTTACAATTACAATACCTAGTGGTACACGGCTTGTTGCAGCAGCGCCAAGCGATAATGCAATAGGTAATGCACCTAAAGCCATTGCCAAACTCGTCATAAGTATAGGCCGTAAACGCTGGTTGGCAGCGTAGATGGCGGCTTCCCCTTTTGCCATTCCTTTTATACGGTTTTGATTGGCGAATTCTACTATCAATATTCCATTCTTTGTTACAAGGCCAATGAGCATGATCATTCCTATCTCAGAAAATATATTAAGTGTATGTCCAAATAACCAAAGTGATAATAATGCCCCGGCAATTGCCAATGGAACAGTAACCATGATAATGAAGGGATCAATAAAACTTTCAAACTGTGCGGCAAGCACTAAAAAGATAAGGCCGAGTGCAAGAAATAAAGCAAATGAAGTATTGCTTGAACTTTCTTTGTAATCGCGGCTGCTGCCGGATAGTGCTGTAGCAAACGAAGGGTCTAATAATTTTTTTGCTATCTCATCCATAGCTTTAATGCCATCACCAATAGTTTTACCCGGAGCAAGGCCGGAAGAAATGGTGGCAGATTTATACCTGTTAAAATGATAAATAGTAGAAGGGCTTGTAGCTTCCTGAATGGTTACAAGATTATCAATGCTAATCATTTCTCCGGTAGAATTTCTTACATACAGGCTTTTAAGATCTGTAGGGTCATCACGATCGTCACGTGCTACCTGCCCCAACACCTGGTATTGTTTTCCCTGTTTTGTAAAATACCCTAAGTTACGATTGCTTAATGCCAATTGTAAGGTTTGAGAAATATCACTAACCGTTACACCAAGTTCGCTGGCTTTTAACCGGTCAACATTGATGCGCAATTCAGGTTTATTAAATTTAAGATCAGCATCAACTCCCTGGAAAATCGGGTTTTTATTTACCTCGTCTAAAAACTTAGGAAGGATCGCTGTTAATTTATCAAAATCATTATTTTGTATAACAAATTGAACCGGTTGTCCACCTCTACGGTTAACTGATATTGTTTGTTCTTCAATGGCAAATGCTCTTCCTTCATTATATTTTGAAAGATTTCGGTTAACCATTTCAACAATCTGCTTTTGAGAACGGCTTCTCTCTTTAGGATCAGAAAGTGTTACTCTAACCATCCCTGTATTGGTTGCACCATTTACAAAACCCGGTGCAGTTATGGATAACACTGTTTGTTTTTCAGGGACAGAATCCATCATAAAATTACTCACTTTGTCAACATACTTATCCATATAATCGTATGCAGTTCCTTCAGGAGTGGTAAGCTGCAGGCGAAACTGGCTCCTGTCTTCCATTGGTGCAAGCTCAGAAGGAATACTTTTCCCGATAAAAAATATGATTAATCCGCAGGCCGCAATAATTACAAATGCTATCCAGCGCACTTTCATAAATTTTGTCAGCAGATATTTGTATCCGCTTTCCATGCCGCGGAAAAATGGTTCTGTTCTGTTATAGAACCATGAATGTTTATGAACATCTCTTTTGGCAAGCTTAACATTTAATACAGGCGTTAATGTTAGTGATACAAATGCTGATATTAAAACAGCGCCTGCTACAACAATTCCAAACTCACGGAAAAGCCTTCCCACAAAGCCTTCCAGAAAAATAATTGGTAAGAATACAAATGCAAGCGTGATGGATGTAGCAATTACTGCAAAATAAATTTCTTTAGAACCTTCCTTTGCTGCCTGCCACTTGTTCATCCCGGCTTCCATTCTTTTATAAATATTTTCCGTGACGACAATGCCATCATCAACTACTAAACCTGTTGCCAAAACAATTGCCAGCAGTGTTAATACATTAATGGTAAAGCCGCAGAGATACATTATAAAAAAAGCACCAATAAGCGACACAGGAATATCTATCAACGGCCTGAATGCGATAAGCCAATCCCTGAAGAATAAATAAATAATAAGGATAACCAATCCCAGTGATATCATTAAAGTATCCTTTACTTCTGATATTGATTTTTTAATAAATTTTGTTTGGTCTAATGCGATATTAAGTTTGATGTCTGCCGGCATCTCTTTTTTTATTTCTTCATATCGCTTGTAAAACTCATTGGATATGGAAACATAATTTGAACCCGGCTGCGGAATGATGGCAAGTGCTATCATGGGGATACCGCTTTCTCTTAATTGAGATTCTTCATTCTCCGGGCCAAGAACGGCTTCTCCAATATCTTTTATACGTATGTTAGAACCGTTTACATTTTTAATGGTTACATTATTAAATTCTTCTTCGGTATTTAATTTCCCAAAAGTTCTTACAGAAAGTTCTGTTGCATTTCCTGAAATTTTTCCTGCAGGCAATTCAACATTCTCCCTAAGTAATGCGGTTTGAACATCTGTTGGAGTTAGAGAGTATGCGGTTAATTTTTCGGGCTTAAACCATATCCGCATGGCATAGCGCTTCTCACCCCAAATCTGTATGCCGCTAACCCCATCAATGGTTTGCAATCTTTCCAGCAATACATTGTTGGCCCATTCAGTTATTTGTAATTGATTGCGGGTATCACTTTGTACCGTCATGGAAAGAATGGGATCGGAGCTTGCATCAGCTTTTGATACAACCGGGGGCGCTTCAAGATCGGTTGGTAAAGATCGTGTGGCCTGCGAAACCTTATCCCTCACATCGTTTGCGGCTGCTTCCAAATCGATACCTAAATTAAATTCAACATTGATGTTACTTGAACCGGCACTACTGGAAGAGGTAATATTTTTAATACCAGCAATACCATTAATTGATTTTTCAAGTGGCTCTGTTATCTGTGTTTCAATAATATCAGGATTAGCGCCACCATACGATGTTCGCACACTTATATTAGGCGGATCGATGGCGGGATAATCTCTTACGCCTAAAAATTTAAAACCAATGGCGCCAAATAAAACTATAACAAGGTTTAGCACTATTGCTAATACAGGCCTTCTTAAACTTAATTCAGAAATATTCATATCCTCATCTAATTATTGTTTAAAACTTTCAACAGATTGTTTACTGTTTACAACTTTTTTTATTTCAATTTTTGAATCCGGTTTTACGCTCATCAAACCTGTTGTAACTATTGTATCACCTGCATTTAAGCCGGAAACTATTTGTACATTCACAGAGTCTCTAACTCCTGTTACTACATCAGTAAATTTTGCGATCCCGTTTTTGTAAACGATTACTTTTTTACCTCTTGCCTGTGGAATGATTGCCTGGCTTGGAACCATCAATGCAGAATTATCAGGAGCAAAATCAAGAATTACTTTTGCAAATGCGCCCGGCACCAGGGATGGATCGTTACCAATAACTGTTGCTCTCACCATAAGGTTTCTTGTATTTTCAGTTATGCCCGATTCGGTTGCCGAAATTTTTGCTGCATGCCTCACATCCGATCCCTCAACATGAAAATATACTACTACACCATTTTTTGCATCACCAATATATTTTTCAGGAACAGAAAAGTCAAGTTTCATATCGCTGGTCTTTTTTATTACTGCAATAATTGTTTGTGGTGTTACATAAGCGCCGGTACTAATTTCTTTTAAACCAAGTTTTCCTGAAAATGGAGCATGCACAACGGTTCTGGCAATATTAGTTTTTGTTATTTCTATATCTGCCCGGATATTATTTGCATTAAGAACAGCCATATCATAATCCTGGCGGCTAATGCCTTGTATACTTAATAATTGAGACAAACGCTTGGCAGTTTGATTGGCAATGCTAAGCTGTGCTTCTGACTTTCTCAATTGGGCCTGCAGGTCAGCATCGTAAAGCTTTGCAATTACAGAGCCTTTGCTGACATAGCTTCCTTCCCTCACATTCAGCATAATAAGCCTTCCTGAAACCTCAGGATGTATCTCAGTAGATTCTGATGCTGTTAGTGTACCGGGTACTTCAATGCTTTGATCCAGCTTTTGAGGAAAGATAATAGCCACTTCTACTTTTTGTGGCGGCTGTTTGCCCGGGATATTTGCAGGGCCGGCTTTTTTATCAGGTGTTTTGTTGCTGCATGATAATATGCTTACTAAAAAAAAACTACTACAGATGAATTTCCAGAACATCAGGTTGATTAAATGGTTAAAAATACTCAGACGTTTTTTATAAGATGAGGATTAAGATAGGGTGCAATTTAATTATTTTCAGGTGCCCGTAACTTTAAGGCAATGCTTTATTTTATGAGCGGTATGTATTAACTCCTTTCTTTCTTTGCCAAGAATGGTTACATGCCCCATTTTTCTTCCCGGTTTTGTTTGTTTTTTTCCATAGATATGTACAAAAACATTTTCCATTTGTAAAACATCTTCCAAACCAATATAGTTTGCAGATCCGCTACTATTCTCATCGCCTACAATGTTTACAATAGCTGCCGGCAAAATATGTTTTGTATTTCCCAATGGATACCCGAGCATTATTCTCCACAACATATCAAACTGTGAAGAAAAGTTTGCTTCTATTGTATGATGACCGCTGTTGTGAACCCTTGGAGCAGTTTCATTTACCCAGATATTATTTTCTTTGTCGATGAACATTTCTACAGCAAAAATTCCGGCGCTGTTTAATTTTTTTACAACCGTTAAAGCAACGGCTTCCATTTTTTTCAAAATATTTTCAGGCAGGTCAGCAGGGCTTAGCTGGTAATCAAGTAAGTTAAGAGCAGGATGAAAGATCATTTCTATTGCAGGATACAAAACCATTTCGCTTTCGTTTGATGCTACAATTATTGATATCTCTTTATCAATATTTATTTTTCTCTCAAGCACTGCGGGTTCATTAAAGCCGGAAATAAAATCCTCTTTATTTTTTATTGAGATAACGCCCCGCCCGTCATAGCCACCCATTGCAATTTTATGTATCGCAGGAAATAAGCCGGGATAATTTGCTACATCATTAATGTTGTTTGTAACAGCAAACTCAGCAGAAGGGATATCATTCTCTTTATAAAATTGCTTTTGTAAAATTTTATTTTTAATGATCTTAAGCGCTGACGGACTGGGGTAAACTTTTACACCTTCATTCTCTAATTTCTGCAACGCTTCTTCATTCGCTGATTCTATTTCGATGGTAATTGCATCAAGGCCTTTTCCAAAATTATAAACGTCATCAAAGTTTTTTATATCTCCATTTATAAAATGATGGCATAAATGTGCAGCCGGACATTCATTATCATTTTCCATTACAAAAGTTTCTACGGGATAGTTTGCCGCAGCCTGTAACAACATTCTTCCTAATTGACCGCCGCCTAAAATTCCAATCTTCTGCATCAAATATTTTTTGTGAAGATAAAGCTAACCTTGTAAAGAGCTTACTTACTATCTTTATATCTCAATTAATATGTATGCAAGTAACCGCAATAAATCCTGTTGAAACAAAGCAGGTTCCTGTTGATTTTCTTCCCTTGCAAGACACCGATTATGTAGAGTTTTATGTAGGCAATGCCAAGCAGGCAGCGCATTATTATAAAACAGCATTTGGCTTTCAATCATTGGCGTATGCAGGTCCGGAGACGGGTGTAAAAGATAGAGCCAGTTATGTTATCCGCCAGAACAAACTCACTTTTATTTTAACCACACCGGTAAGAGCCAACAATGAAATTGCTGATCATATTTATAAACATGGCGACGGTGTAAAAGTAATTGCATTAAAAGTTGATGATGCAACAAGTGCCTGGGAAGAGACAACAAAGCGTGGCGCAAAAAGTTATATCGAGCCAAAAAAACTTACTGATGATTCAGGCGAAATTGTAATGAGCGGCATTCATATTTACGGAGAAACTGTCCATGTTTTTATTGAGAGAAAAAGTTACAAAGGTGTTTTTATGCCGGGTTATCGTGAATGGAAATCAGATTATAATCCTACTGATAGTGGGCTTTTATATGTTGATCATTGTGTGGGTAATGTTGGCTGGAACCAAATGAATCCATGGGTAAAATTTTATGAAGAAGTAATGGGCTTCAAAAATATTTTAACCTTTGATGATAAAGATATTTCTACAGAATACTCTGCATTGATGAGTAAAGTAATGAGCAATGGAAATGGCTTTGTAAAATTTCCGATAAATGAACCCGCCGAAGGAAAGAAAAAAAGCCAGGTAGAAGAATATCTTGATTTTTATGATGGCGAAGGCGTGCAGCATGTGGCCATAGCAACCAATAATATTATTGAAACGGTGAGTGATCTGCAAAAACGTGGAGTAGAATTTTTAAAAATTCCTGCGAGTTATTACGCTGATGTTTTGGATAGGGTAGGCTATATTGATGAAGACCTGGAACCATTAAAAGACCTGGGAATTTTAATTGACAGGGACGACGAAGGTTACCTGTTACAGATCTTCAGTAAACCTGTAGAAGACAGGCCAACATTGTTCTTTGAGATCATTCAGCGTAAAGGCGCAAAGAGTTTTGGCAAAGGAAATTTTAAAGCGTTGTTCGAAGCTATTGAAAGAGAGCAGGCAGAGAGAGGAAATTTATAACAATGTCTGAACCATGATTTGGGTAGATTATTAGATTAAATTGATAAAATGTTATGTGTTTCATAGTGTATTTAATTTTTTCTTACTAATCTTTTTAATCTTCCCAAATCAGGGTTCAGATAATAATAAAAACTTGTTAAAGCCCTCTCAATCACTTTCAATATTAAATATAAAAGATATTTTTACGTTACCTAATAAAATAAACCTTTACTAAATGAAGGAACTGTTTCCCAAGACACTACTTATTATTCTATTTGTATATTCTTCCATTACATCTTTTTCTCAAACGTCATTTAATGATTATAAGAAAGCCTCTTATAAAACAGCTGATATTTTCAATAAAAAAGAAGATACATTAAAAAGGGAATTTGAAAAGAAAGGATTGGAGTGGCCGGCTAAATATGTTTACATCCGTTCATTTAAATATGATGCGCAACTGGAAGTTTGGGTTAAAAGTGAAGCGAAAGAACAGTACAAACTTTTTAAAACCTATCACGTTTGTATGCAAAGTGGAACAATGGGCCCTAAAAGATTTCAGGGAGATTACCAGGTACCGGAAGGTTTTTATTATATCAATGAATTTAACCCCAACAGCAATTATCATCTTTCATTAGGATTAAATTATCCCAATGCGTCTGATAGAATTTTAAGTGATTCACTAAGACCCGGAGGTGAGATATATATTCATGGAAGTTGCGTTTCTATAGGATGCATTCCCTTAACTGACGACCAGATAGAGGAGTTGTATATTATTGCCAGTTATGCAAAAGCAAACGGGCAGGACTTTATTCCTGTGCATGTGTTCCCTGTAAAGTACAGCGTAAAAAAATCTATGGATTATTTAACCACTACCACAAAAAAGAATTTGCAATTGCAGCAATTCGCTTTACAATTAAGAGAAGCCTTTGATAAATTTGAAGAAAAGAAACAGGTTCCAGTTGTGCTTGTAAATAAAAAAGGCCAGTATGTTTTTGATTAGTCTCCGAAACTATTAATTCTTCATCAACATTTGAATTGTATCCTTTGTTTTTTGTTCCAACAAAATATTTTTGTCTTTTGAAAGCTTGTTGATAATCTCAGCATTATAATGACGGATAGTAAGTAAAGTAAGATCTTTCTCTATTTGAACATCAAATATTTCAGAAGCCATCAGCGCCAGTTTTTCAATTTTTTCATCAAGATCATCAACACAAATAAGAATGCTGATGGCAGCGTTTTGTGTAAGATTTGGTTTTATTTTAAGCTCTGCAAATATCTCGTAAAGCCTTACCATTGGCTTTTCTCCAACAAAAGAAAAATCTTTTGAATTTAAATTTATTAAAACCTGCTTTTGTTTTAGAACAATGATAGGAGGCAATTGATGCACATGATTACTGCTAATGATCGTTCCCGTTGCATTGGGATTTAAAAAGCAGCGGACATGCATTGGAATATTTTTATTCTGCAATGGCTTAACTGTTTTTGGATGAATAACCTGAGCGCCGTAATAAGCCATCTCTATCACTTCATCATAACTGAGTGCATTAATAAATTTTGCATCAGCAAATTCTTTTGGGTCGGCATTCATTACACCTTCTACATCTTTCCAAATGGTAAGGCTTTCGGCATTCATCATGTTGGCAAATAATGCTGCTGTATAATCGCTTCCTTCACGTCCTAATGTGGTGCTTTCATTTTCATCGGTGCTGCCGATAAACCCTTGTGTTATCACAATATTTGTATCATTGAAAATGGGCAATACGATCTCATTAATTTTATTCTGTGTAAAATCAAGATCAACATTTGCATCCCTAAAATTATCATCTGTTCTTATAACATCTCTAACATCTATCCAGGTATTTTTTATTTTCTGTAATTGTAAAAATGTACTTACAATTGAGCTGGATAATAGCTCGCCAACACAAACTATCTGGTCGTAATAGTAATTGTAATCCTTTACAGGCTTGTCATGCAGCAGCCATTCCACTTCGGTAAAAAAATCAGTTAACTGGTTAATTGGTTTACCTGTTAATTGGTTTGCGATGGTTAGATGATCTTGTTTTATCTTTTCAAATAATTGTAATGCTTCTTCATTTTTCTTTTCGTAAAAAGCATCAACAACTTTTTCTAGGTCGTTGGTTGTTTTACCCATTGCAGATATAACCACTAAAATTTTTTCATCCCCGTACGATTTAAAAATGGAGCTTACATTTTTTATTCTTTCAGCATTATTAATGCTGGCTCCTCCAAATTTAAAAATCTTCATTTTGTTTATTTAAAAAATCAATATACAATCAAAATTTTAAAACTGCTTCTCAGAAGTAAATCCAAAAAAACAAATTGAACAATTACATTACATTTGTTGAACATTTTTTAAAAATAAAGAACTGCCCGATGGTTGTTGATAGAAAAGTACTTACGCTTGATGAATTCACCATTCAGCAAATGCGTGATTTTCCTGAAGCAACAGGCCAGCTTGCAAGTTTATTAAGAGACCTTGGCCTTGCAGCAAAAAGAGTGAATGTGGAAGTGAACAAAGCGGGGCTAGTGGATATTCTTGGCGATACAGGAAGTATAAATGTGCAGGGTGAAGAAGTAAAAAAAATGGATGATTTTGCCAACGATCATTTTGTGGGTGTGCTTCGCCACGGAATTAGTTGTGCAGGTATTGCCAGTGAAGAGTTGGATGACATTGTGGTTTTTGATGACCCAATAAGTAACAATTCAAAATACATCTGCATGTTCGATCCGCTTGATGGAAGCACTAATATTGATGTGAATGTTTCCATAGGCACCATCTTTAGTATTTACAAAAGAGTTACACCCAAAGGCATACCTGCTAAACTTGAAGATTTTTTACAGCCCGGTAATCAGCAGGTGGCTGCAGGATATATTATTTATGGGTCATCCACCATCTTTGTATATGCAACAAAATTAGGCGTAAATGGATTTACTTTAGATCCCTCCATAGGTGAATACACTTTAAGTCATCCTGATATTAAATGCCCTGATTTTGGAAGAATTTATTCAGTGAACCATGGCCATTTTTTTCGGTATGATGAAAAGGTTAGAGACTATATCCAGGTTTGTCAAATGAAAAATAGTACCAATGGTGGCCCCTACACGCAGCGATATATTGGAAGTATGGTAGCTGATGTTCATAGAAATTTAATTAAAGGCGGAATTTTTATGTACCCCGGAACAATTGATAAACCCAAAGGAAAATTAAGATTGCTGTATGAGTGTAATCCATTTGCCTACATCGTTGAAAAGGCCGGTGGTAAAGCCACTGATGGCAAACAAAGGATTTTAGATATTCAGCCCACAGCGCTTCATGAGCGCACACCGTTTTTTGTCGGCAGCAAAGGAATGATGGAGGAGTTGGAAAGTTATTTAGAAAGCTAAAGGGTATAACAATAGTCATTAGGTCATTAGTCAATAGTAATTTCAAAAGGATAAGGAATAAACGATAAACAAATTCATGCAAAAAATAATCATCTCTGTAAAAAATCTTAAAAAAGATTACGGAAATTTTTCTGCTGTTAAAGGCATTTCTTTCGATGTATTGGAAGGAGAGATCTTTGGTTTACTTGGTCCCAATGGTGCAGGCAAATCAACAACCTTAGAAATAATGGAAACCCTGCGTGATAAAACGAGTGGACAGGTTTTGGTTGATGGTATTGATCTTGACAAAGGCCCCAATAAAATAAAAAAGATCATCGGTGTGCAATTACAGGCATCAGGATTTTATCCCGGCCTTAATCTTAATGAATTAATAAAACTCTTTGGTGGCTTGTATAATCAGCCGGTTAAGACTGCTGAATTTTTGAAGTTGGTAAACCTTGAGGATAAAGCAAAGAATAAATATAAAGAATTAAGCGGTGGACAGAAGCAGCGCTTTTCCATTGCAACCACTTTAATAAATCAACCCAAAATTATTTTTTTAGATGAGCCTACAACAGGCCTTGATCCGCATGCACGAAGAAATTTATGGGACCTGATAAAAGATATCCGCAGCAAAGGCACAACAGTTATCATCACTACACATTACATGGATGAAGCAGAACAATTGTGCGACAGGGTGGCTATTATGGATGAAGGAAAGATCATCGCATTGGACACACCCGATAAATTAATTGATGAATTGGTAGCAACAGGCTTTGAGCGCCCAAAAGTTACCAAGGCTGCAAACCTCGAAGATGTTTTTATCAATCTTACCGGTAAAGATTTTCGTGAAGATTAATACAATCACAAATTTTTATCCTGATAGTTATCATAATGATTACACGAATTATCTTCGCACGATAAAATTTTAAATCAATTGTAAACCTTAAAAATAAAATGAAAAAGATTCTTCTTATTATTTGTATTTCGATAGTAACGGCTGCACAGGCACAGGTTAAAAAAACTATTGCAAAAAAAACTGTTGCAAAAAAAACAACCACAACAAAAACAACAACTGTTTTCAAAAATTCTGTGGATAGTTTTAGTTATGCTATCGGCCTTGAAGGTGCTGCTTATTACAAATCGCAGGGAGCAACCACAGTAAATTCTGCCCTTATCAAAAAAGCTTTTGATGATGTATACGGCAAAAAAACTTTATTATTAACGCCTCAACAATCAACTCAGTGTATTCAAACAAAATTAATGACATATATGAACAGCAAAAATTCTGTAGTAAAAGAGGAAGGGAAAAAATTCCTTTCAGAAAATAAAAAACGTCCGGGTGTTGTAGAACTGCCCAGTGGTTTGCAATATGAAATAATAAAGCAGGGCACCGGCGAAAAACCAAAAGCCACAGATACCGTAAAAGCGCATTATGCGGGCAGCCTGATCAATGGCCAGGAGTTTGATAATTCTTATAAAAGAGGGCAACCTCTGGAGATCCCGGTAAGCGGTGTTATACAAGGCTGGGTGCAGGCTTTGCAACTTATGCCTGTTGGCAGCAAATGGAAATTATTTATTCCATCTGATCTTGGTTATGGAGACAGGGGAGCAGGCGGCGCAATTCCCGGAGGTGCAACTTTGATCTTCGAAATTGAATTGATAGAAATTGTAAACAGACACAGATAATTCTTTATGTCAACCGATCTTCGCTATCCAATAGGAAAAGTTGCCGATCAGCAATTCAGTGATAAAAAAGAGTATGATGCAAAAGTAAAAGAGGCTTTGTTGCTGGATATACAAATGTGTCCTTCATTGTTGGAGAATGCCATTTTAAATTTAGATGAACAACAATTGAATGTTCCTTACCGCGAAGGTGGATGGACATCCAAACAGGTTATTCATCATGTGGCAGACAGTCACATGAATGCATACATAAGATTCAAACTTGCGCTTACTGAAGATAATCTAACCATTAAACCTTATGATGAGGCAGCATGGGCAGAGCTAAGCGATACAAAAAATTTGCCTGTAAATATTTCGCTCACATTACTACATGCGTTACATACAAGATGGGTAGAGCTAATGAAAAATATGACTGAAGAAGATTGGCAAAAAACAATTTTTTATCCTCAGCAAAAACGAAATATTAGTTTGTGGGATCTGCTTAAGATATATGCCTGGCACGGAAAGCATCATGTTGCACACATTACAGCATTAAGAGAAAGGATGGAATGGTGATAAGGAATAAGAAAGAATAAACTATGAACAATGGAGTGGAAAATATTATCTTCTGAGTACCTTACTGATAAAAGTTTTTTCAGGGCGAGAAAAGATAAATGTGTAACACCAGCAGGAAAGATCATTCCCGAATATTATGTCGTTGAACTGGATGCAACATTGTGTGCATTGGCTATTACAAACGATAACCAGGCAGTGATGGTTAAACAATACCGTCATCCTGTAGGTAAAACATTACTTGAAATTCCCGGAGGGTTTGTTGATGCAAATGAAACGCCTGAAAAAGCAATAGCACGTGAGTTACTGGAAGAAACAGGATATGAATTTAGCAAGTACGAATACTTAGGAGAAGTAGCAGCAAACCCTGGTGTGCTTAGTGGATATACAAAACTTTATTTAGCAACAGGTGGAAGAAAAGTTGCTGAACAAAAACTTGATGACAATGAAGAAATTAAAGTTGAATTAATTCCGCTTGATGATCTTGTTGAAATGTTACTGCAGAATAAAATTGAACAATCGCTGCACACCAATTGTATTTTTTATGCTTTGTTGAAAATGGGAAGATTAAAACTTACAACGTAAAACTTATTACTTATAACTTAATATCCACTTCCCCAACAAGAAAAACACTTCCGCAAACAACTATAAGGTCTTCTTTATAAGCCCTTGCCATCGCGGTTTTGAGCGCTTCATTTACTTCTGAAAATTTTTCTCCATGCAGATCAAATACTTTTGCTTTCGCTGCAAGTTCATCCTCAGGTAAAGCTCTTAATATTTGTGATCTTGTAAAATAATAGATCGCATTTTTTGGTAGCAGCGATAAGATTTTATCAGCCTCTTTATCTTTTACAATTCCAAAAATGATATACAGTTCTTTATAATTGCATAAAGATATTTGATGCACTAATTGTTTAATTCCATCTTCATTGTGCGCAACATCTAAAGCGATCATTGGCTGCTGCTGAATAACATCCCACCTTCCATGCAAGCCGGTTATTTTTTTTACTGATGCCAGTGCTGCTTTGATATTTTGTTTTTCTAATTTATAGCCAAGTTTATTTAACTCATCAACAGAAGCCAAAACAGTGAGTAAATTTTTTTGTTGATAAATTCCATTCAGATCAAGAATGTATTTTTCTTTTTGATCAACATCAGAAACTTCAACTTCCAACTCATTATTTTTTAAAACAAAATTTGTAACGTTGAACTTTTCTTCAGCGAAAATAATTTCAGCATTACATTCATTTGCTTTCTGCAAAAAAATATTTTTTGTTTCCGGAAGTGATTCACCAATTACAACAGGTACTTCTTGTTTGATGATCCCTGCTTTTTCGAAAGCGATCTTTTCAAGTGTATTTCCCAAAATATTCATGTGGTCATAGCTAATATTGGTGATGATACTTAATTCAGGAGTGATTACATTGGTGCTGTCTAACCTGCCACCAAGGCCGGTTTCAATAATGGCGATATCAACTTTTTGTTCTGCAAAATATTGTAAAGCCATTACAACAGTAAGCTCAAAAAATGATGGGCTGATCTCTTCTGAAACACTTTTCATCTTCTCAACAAAAGCAACAACAAAATCTTCTTCTATCCATTTGCTATTAACTTTTATTCTCTCTCTAAAATCTTTTAAGTGAGGTGAAGTGTACAATCCTGTTTTATAACCGCATTGTTGAAAAATTGCAGCAAGCATATGACTGGTAGAGCCTTTGCCGTTAGTGCCCGCAACATGAATTGTTTTTATTTTGTTTTGAGGATTGTCCGAAGCTTCACAAAGTAGAACTGTATTAGTGATATCTTTTTTATAAGCAACAGCGCCGACCTTACTAAACAGGGGAAGTTTTGTTACAAGATAATCAAGCGTTTGCTGATAAGTCATCCATGCAAATTAACGGCTGCTTACTGGATATTAAAATTAAATTGTACGGTAACAGTTGACTCGTGATCTGATTTATCAAACTTTACGTTGCGTAGGTAGTCAACAATTGCATTTGCATAAGCTCTTGCTGTGGTGCTTGAATTTCTTCCAAAGCCTGCAAAACTTCCTATGCCTTCCGGTGAAACTTTTACGATAGCGTAGATAGTTGCTTTTTCAAGATCGCCGGTAAAGGAATAATATCTTACAATGTGCCGGTCGCCTGTAACCCTTGGCCCTACTGGTTTTCCGCCGGGTGAGTTACCGTAAGAATCAGGATTCCCATTAGGACTTCCATTGTCTCCATTGCCCGGTTTATTGCCTTGGTTCTTATATCCATTATCTTGTTCTGCACCATTGCCGCCTGGCCCATTGCCACCTTTATACAATGCAATTTTTGGTTTTGGCGGAGTGGGATTTGGATTAACAACAGGAACAGTATTGTTTGTTTTTACAGGTTTTGAAATTGTTTCTTTGGCTATATTTTTTGTTTCAGTTGGCTTGATAGGTTTGGTAACAGGGGCTGCTTCTTTATCATTACTTTCATCAGCTTTTATATCTTTTGCCGGATCATCATGCACGGCGGCAAACTTTTGTATTGATTGTTGCTGCGGAACATCAGGCGCAGGATCACCTTTTACCAATGGCTGAATATCACCCATGCCTTCTTTTTCATTTCCTAAATTAATTTCTATCAGGTCCTGTATGGCAGGCATCGGGGGCAATGCTAAAGGCCATTTATAAAGAAATATAATAGCCAATAATAACGCACAAATGATAGCAGTATATGATAATGCCTTTTTATTTTTTTCTATTTCAAAAGTGTCGGTCATTAAAAATGTTTTCTTCGTATTGAATTATGATAGCAAATTAGTTTAAATGCATAAATGAGTTGCTAGTAATTCTGTTAAAAACATTTAACGCTTATCCAATAAAAATTTTGCTACAAGCCACAATTGCGTTGTAATGTAGGCTTCTATTATTGTGTGAGTAAATTATTTTCTTTCTCCAAAAATTAAACTTCCTATTCTTACCATATTACTTCCTTCTTCAATGGCAACTTTATAATCGGCGCTCATGCCCATGGAAAGAGTTGCCAGTTGGCAGTTGTCAGTTGATAGCTTTTTATAACTATGAAATAAAGCTTGTAAATAACGAAATTCATTTCTTATTGTTTGTTTATTTTCTGTGAATGATGCCATGCCCATCATTCCACAGATCTTTATGTTTTTTAAATTTTTTAATTCAGCGCTTCCTGTTATATCATCCAGTTCATCTTCATTTAAACCAAACTTTGTTTCTTCCTCAGCAATATATATTTGTAAAAGACAATTAATTATCCTGTTGTTTTTTTCGCCTTGTTTATTTATTTCTTTCAGAAGTTTAAAACTATCTACCCCATGAATTAAAGAAACAAACGGAGCAATGTATTTTACTTTATTGGTTTGAAGATGACCAATAAAATGCCATCGAATATCTTTTGGTAATGCTTCATATTTATCAACCAGTTCCTGCACATAATTCTCCCCAAAATCCCTTTGTCCTAAATTGTATAAAGCCTGAATATCCTCTGTAGGCTTGATTTTAGAAACAGCGATTAATGCAATATTATTTAAAGATGATTTTAAATAAAAATATTCCTGTGTATTAATTGACATAATTAGTTTGGGAAGTCTGTCTTTAAAATTCGTTGAATATCTATTTTTAATTGTGGGATATTTTCATTAATTATTCCCCAAATTAATTCAAGATCTAAACCAAAATATTCATGTGCTAAAAGATTTCTAAATGAAATAATTTTTTCCCATGGTATATCGCAATGAAGATGGCATATGGAAGGAGAGAGATTGTTTGCAGCTTCACCAATAATTTCCAATTGACGTTCAACTGAAAAACGATACATCAAATTGTTATATAAATCTTCTTTAGTTTTATTGGCAGAAAAATTTTCTATATTTCGAATCGCATCCAGAATATGATACAGTCTGATTTTATCCGGAATTTTCCCTTTCATAGACCAGTACTTTTTCTCTGTCAATAATAGGTTTAATATAGGAAGAAAGACCGTTGGCGCTTATCAAATCAACTTTGTTTTTTAGAAGTTTACTGAGTTCCTGTTGCATATCATAAAAAAGAAAATAATTTGCACCCTTATCATAATCTAATTCTACCAATACATCAATATCGCTTGATTTTGTAGTTTCTTCTCTAACCAAAGATCCAAAGAGATATGCTTTATTGACTGGCTTATTATGAAAATATTCTTTTAATATTTGTTCAACCTTTTTCATTTGGCACAAAATATAAAAATAAAATGAAATTATTTGCTGAATCCATCTGCAATCATTTTAATATAGCTCTGCTTATAACCATCCTTTGCACTTCGCTGGTGCCTTCATATATCTGTGTGATCTTTGCATCCCTCATCATTCTTTCTACGTGATATTCTTTTACAAATCCATAACCGCCGTGTATCTGAACTGCTTCGGTTGCCGTCCACATAGCAGTTTCGCTTGCAAAAACTTTTGCCTGTGCTGCACTTACCGTATAATCTAAGTTGTTATCCTTTTCCCATGCGGCCTTAAAACAAAGAAGTCTTGCGGCTTCAATTCTTGTAGCCATATCAGCCAGTTTAAATTGTATTATCTGGTGATGCATAATTTCTTTTCCAAAAGCTTTGCGTTGTTTGGAATATTCAAGAGATCTTTCGTAAGCACCACTTGCAATTCCTAATGCCTGCGAGGCAATCCCAATACGGCCACCATTTAATGTTTTCATAGCGAATAAAAATCCAAATCCATCATCACCTATCCTGTTTTCTTTAGGCACTTTAACGTCAGCAAATAAAATACTGTGTGTATCACTTCCTCTTATTCCTAATTTATTTTCTTTAGCTCCAACTGTAACGCCGGACCAGTTTTTTTCTACAATAAATGTATTTATTCCATGGCTTCCTTTGCTTACATCAGTCTGCGCCATTACAAGATATACTGATGCAGAATTGCCATTTGTTATCCAGTTCTTTGTTCCGTTTAATAAATAGTGATCGCCTTTATCTTCTGCAATTGTTCTTTGCGAAGTGGCGTCACTGCCGGCTTCTGGCTCACTCAATAAAAATGCGCCAATGTATAATTTATTATCTTTTTTACCATGCGCCAATGGTATTAAATATTTTTGCTTTTGTTCTTCATTGCCATACGCTTCAAGTCCCCAGCAAACCAAACTATTATTTACACTCATACAAACGCTTGTGCTGGCATCTACCTTGCTGATCTCTTCCATTGCTAATACATAGCTAACTGTATCCAAACCGGCGCCACCATATTTTGGATCAACCATCATTCCCATAAATCCAAGGTCAGCCAGTTTCATCACCTGTTCATGCGGAAATTTTTGCAGATCGTCTCTTTCGATAACTCCCGGAAGGCATTCAGTAATTGCAAAATCTTTTGCGGCCTGTCTTATCATTAATTGCTCTTCTGTATATTGTAATTCCATAATTTTTCTTTCGTTTTACAAACATAACAAAAGCATTTTGGCATTAAAGTTTTTTGTATTCATTATTCTCTTTAATTGTTACAGTTTAGCAGTGCATTTGCATTTACCGATTAATAAAGTGTATCTTTACCGTTCATATTCTCCCTCTTAGCTGACTAGATAATCTTCTCTTTAATGTAAAGCTCATCAGGTCTTAGGTTGTTGAGCATATAAATTTCACCAAACCATCCTATAATAAACAGGATAGTTATTATTTACATTAAACAATTATACATTGTCATTTAAAAATTTAAATTTAATAGAGCCCATATTAAAGGCTTTAGAAACTGAGGGATACACAACTCCCACACCCATACAGGAACAGGGAATACCTGTTGTATTGGAAGGGAAAGATTTGTTAGGATGTGCGCAAACAGGCACAGGAAAAACGGCGGCATTTGCCATTCCTATTTTGCAAAATCTGTATAACAACAAGCACGAAGAAAAAGGTAGCTGGAATATTAAAGCCCTTATTTTAACGCCTACAAGAGAACTTGCAATACAGATAGATGAAAGCTTTGCCGCTTATGGTAAACATACAGGATTGAAACATCTTGTTGTTTTTGGGGGCGTATCGCAGTATCATCAAACCAATGCCTTAAGAAGAGGCGTTGATATTTTAATTGCTACTCCCGGAAGATTACTGGATCTGATAGAACAAAGATTCATCAGCCTGCAACACATACAAATGTTTGTATTGGATGAGGCAGACCGTATGCTGGACATGGGTTTTATTAATGATGTTAGAAAGATCATTGCTAAACTTCCTGCAAAAAGACAGACATTATTTTTCTCTGCAACAATGCCTGCAGAAATTTCAAGTCTTTCAAAAAGTATTTTAAATAATCCTGTGAGGATAGAAATTACTCCGGTTTCTTCCACTGCTGAAAAAGTGGAACAGGCCGTTTATTTTGTTGAAAAAAATGATAAGCGCTCATTGCTAATTCATTTGCTAAAAGATCCGGGAATTAAAAGCGCATTGGTTTTTGCACGTACAAAATACGGTGCTGATAAAATTGCAAAAGAATTGTACCGGGCCAATATTAAAGTTGATGCTATTCATGGCAATAAGTCGCAGGCAGCACGGCAGAAGGCTTTAACCGATTTTAAATTGGGCAAAATAAGAGTGTTGGTAGCAACTGATATTGCTGCAAGAGGAATTGATGTGGATGATCTTAGCCATGTAATTAATTTTGAATTACCAAACATTGCTGAAACGTATGTTCATAGAATTGGCCGTACAGGCAGAGCGGGTTTAAGTGGTATAGCTTTATCTTTTTGTGATGTAGAAGAAAGAGAATTTTTAAGAGACATTAACAAACTTATCACTAACAATATTCCTGTTATTGAAGATCATCCTTTTCCAAGCCCGACAAAATTTGTACAAACTCCTGTTGTTCAAAAAAATCCTATGTCGAGAAAACCTGCATCCCATGCTAATTTCAGAAGAACGAGAGGATGGAGCCAGAGCAGGTAAAATAAATAATCTGAACCGCGATTTAGATAGATTATTAGATTAAATGGATTAAATATTATTTGATTTCAAAAGATATTTTTTCTCATTAGTCTTTTAATCCACCCAAATCATGGTTCAGAATATTTTGTACTTTATGTAACTCACTCTACACTTAATAACATGATAAACATTAAAGGAACAAATGTAACCATCATGGTAAAAGATATGGACAAAGCCATAAACTTTTATGAGAACATCGGGCTCACTTAAAACAGCGATGGGACAATCATTATGCAATGGTTGTTACGGAAGGAATAACCATTGCATTCATCCTGCTAAAGATGCAGAAGTAAATTCAGGTACAGTTTCAATTGGTTTTATGATAGATAAACAGGCGCATGGATACTGCTTTTGAATGGCTGGCTGAGGGCAAAGGAAGAAACTGAAAGTATGAACGTAAATAAAAAGCGGCACCTGTTAAGTGCCGCTGTATAAAGTATTCTGTCTAAAAAAAAGTAATCAGTTATCTGTGATCAGTTATGTGAGTGAATATTTATTTTTTCCTGTTAATCCCATTAATCTCATAAATCCTGGTTTAGACAAATTTATTTTGCTTTTGCTAATGCCGCCTGTCCGATCATATTATCCATAACATTGATCGTTTCATTAATATAAATATCACTGCTAACTCTTTTTAGCCATTGTTTATTCCGGTCAATTTTATCTTTATCTGATTGAAGAAGCGCAACATCTTGTGTTGGGTTGGTAACATTCAGATCAACCTTTAATTTGCTAAGACTATCCAATTGCTTTGATGTTGCCCGTAATTGTGCAAGCTCATTCCTATATTTTTGAAGATTTAAAGAGTATGACTTATCAGAATTTTTTTCCAGCAATTGAGTTCCGTTTCTTATGCCATTAAAAGTGGTATCACTGTTAAGTTGCACGTTGGTCTTGTTTATTAAAGAACGAACATCATACCCCGGATTCCATGGTGTGTAATCTGCTTTTGGAATCACATCCCAACTTAATGCATCAGGATTATCTTTTTCACGGAATTTTAAATACTCTAACCTGTCAGGAACAACGATATCAGGAGTAACACCTTTTAGTTGTGTTGAACCGCCATTTATCCTGTAAAATTTTCTAAAAGAAAGTTTTACGTTTCCCAAACCCTCTGTAGCAGGCTTTTTAAAGAAAACATTTTCAGCTTCGGGATCCAAAGAAACATCTCTTTGTACAGTTCCCTTACCGTAGGTAGAAGTGCTGCCGATAATAATGCCACGGTTATAATCCTGTATGGCTGCTGCAAAAATTTCAGAAGCAGAAGCGCTTAATTCATCCACCATCACAGTTAATGGGCCTGTGTACAAAACACCCTTATCCCTGTCATTTAAAACCATTGGCTTTTCATCTCTTCCTTTTACCTGACAAATTGGGCCACCTTCAATAAACAAGCCTGCCATATCAACCACATCGTATAAAGAACCACCACCATTTCCACGAAGATCCATAACAATTCCCTCTACATTTTCAGCCTTTAATTTTTCAATTTCTTTTGCAACATCTACTGCACATCTTCTGCCCTGGGGGTCATCAAAATTTGCATAGAACTCAGGTAAATAAATGTAACCGATCTTATGTACTCCGTTTACAATTGCACTTTTTACAAAAGTTTCGTCAAGGTTTATTTTATCTCTTAAAATGCTTACCACTTTTGTAGTTCCATCAGGTTTTTTTAATGTAAGTCTTACTTCAGAATTTTTTTCTGCACCTCTTATTAATTTTACTGCATCAGTAACTGCATAACCGGTTACATCAACAGGCTCTCCTTTGCCCTGCGCAATTTTTATTATCTCATCTTCAACAATAATATTTCCTGATTTCCATGCCGGGCCTCCGGTAATCAAACTTGCAATTTTTATTTTGCCATCATCTTCCTTTAACTGTGCGCCAATGCCATAAAATGTTCCGCTCAATAATTCATCGAATGAGCGTTTATCAACAGGTGCAAAATAAGTTGTATGAGGATCCATTGCACCTGTGATAGCATTTACAAAATCACTGAACATAGCATCCGGTTTGTTATGCGATATTAATGTTGCAAAATATCTATCCATTTGTTTTGATACCTGTGTTCTTGCTTCTCTTTCCAGCGTGCTGTCTGCCTTTGCAACATATCCTGGTTTACCAATATTTTTTTCCCTGTCATCAATCATATCAGAATACCGGCTTAGTACAAGATATTTAAGACGCTTTTTTCCATAGTCATATCTTTCTGCTTCGCTTCTTGGAAACGTACGCTTATCACCATCCATTACAATTGTTTCATCAGTAGTAAAAGTGAATGGTTTTACAAGAATTTCTTTATAATATTTTATTATCTCATCTAAGCGGCTTACATATACATTGTTGATGGCATAATAAGATTCAAGATTACTGCCATGAATTTCATCATCGATCCTGGTTTCATATTTTTTAAAACCATCTATATCTTTTTGCAGAAAGATGTATTTGTCAGGATCAAGATCATCAATGTATTTTTTAAATACTTCTTTTGAAAAATCATCATCAATTTTTTTAGGACTGTAATGTCCCTGCTCTAAAACGATACCTACATTGCGAAGTATTTTTTCATTTTTTGTTCTTGGATTATCATTCGTGCCATCACCCCTTCCCATTGTTTTAAATGTGAAGAACACGCCTGCACCGATCAATAAAAATAATATTGGAAGAAATTTTTTACTCATAATAAATGTTATTAAGTTGTACATACGTAAAAATAAAGCAAATTGATTTTGATATAAATATAGAGAGGTTAATTAACAAAGGTTTTATAAATAGGATGTATGGCAAAATATTTGCCAATACTTAACGATTTTTAAAATTAATTAGTATTATTTCAATCAAGTGCGAATTAACTTTTTAAGCAATAAAAAAATCCCGAACTAATGTTCAGGATTTTTTGGGGTGGATGAGGGGGCTCGAACCCCCGACCCTCAGAATCACAATCTGATGCTCTAACCAACTGAGCTACAACCACCATTTATAAGTGCCAAAATTAATTTAAAAAAATTATATCTCAATAGTTATCGTCAATAAAATTACATTTTGTACCGGCTGCATTATGTTGTTTCTTTGCCACGTTTTTTTATGCATTGGTACAATTATCTCATTACCGTTTTATTATCAGGCTTTATTGGCTATGGCATTATTTGGTTTGCCATAAAGTTGCTGTTTCATCCCAGGGAAGCTGTAAATATTTTTGGTTATAAATACCAGGGAATATTTCCCAAAAATAAAATTAAGATCGCAGAGATGCTCGGTAGTTTAAGCACTGACTTATTACCCTTTGCTGATATTGAACAAAGAATTACCAGTACCGATAATCTTGAAAAACTAAAGCCCGAAATTGAAAAGCATATTGATACGTTTCTCAATAAAAAATTAAGGGATGTGTTTCCTATCCTTTCAAAATTCATTGGTGAAAAAACAACCAATCAATTAAAGCAATCATACATGAATGAGTTGGAAACTATGTTTCCTGCACTGATGCGTCAATACATGCTGCAACTTAAAAATGATATTGATCTTGAAAAAATTGTTGTAGAAAAAGTTTCCAACTTTTCGAATGAAAAATTAGAAGATATCCTTAAGAAAATAACAAAAAAAGAATTCCAGTTTCTAAAAGTGGCAGGCGCTGTATTTGGCTGCCTGATAGGAATAATTCAGGTAGTATTTAATATTCTTACTCCATAGACCGGCTGTTAAACTTTCTAATTACCGCTCATACAGTATTACCATTTTTCTTCGCAATTTTGTTCCACCTTTGCGCCGCATTTAGTAAAAAATAAATTGCAGATTAAATCTTTACATACATGAGAAATATTTTTTTCACCCTTATTTGTCTGGCCATAGTATCAATATCATTTGCGCAAATGCCCGGTGGAAGCCGATTAGGCGGCCAAAGCATGAACGTTGGTCATTTTTATGGAAAGATAATTGACTCTACAACCAATAAACCATTAGAGTCTGTTTCTGTTCAATTAATACAAAACAAATTAGATACTGCAACCAAAAAAAGAAAAGATGTTGTGATAGCCGGAATGCTTACAGATAAGAAAGGAGATTTCTCATTAGAAAATTTACCTGTTGTTGCCAGCTTTAAATTAAAGGTCACAGGAATTGGTTATAAAACATTTGAACAAAAAGTTTTTTTTGACATTAAGATGGGCGGTGATATGAGCCAGATGATGAATGCTGTTGATAAAGATCTTGGTAACATAAAACTGGAAACTGATACCAAGCAACTTGCTGAGGTTACCATAACAGGAACAAAAAGTATGTTTCAGATGGGGATTGACAGAAAGATTTTTAATGTAGATAAAAACCTTGCCAGTGTTGGCGGAAGCGCTGTTGATGTAATGAAAAATGTTCCTTCAGTTAATGTTGATATTGATGGAAATGTGACCTTGCGAAATGCAGCGCCACAAATATTTGTGGATGGAAGGCCCACTACGCTTACGCTGGAACAAATTCCTGCAGATGCAATTGAAAGTGTGGAAATTATTACAAACCCTTCAGCAAAATTTGACGCATCCGGCGGCGGTTCAGGAATTTTAAATATTGTATTAAAGAAAAACAGAAAGGCCGGTTACAGCGGAAATTTAAGAGCAAATATTGATTCGCGTGCTCGCTTTGGCCTTGGTGGTGATATTAATATCAAACAGGGGAAGATCAATTTTTTTGCTAACACAATGTATAATCAACGTAAATCAATTTCAATAGCAACCACATCAAGAAAAGATTATTACAGTAATGGTGCAAGTATTTTTTTAAATCAAAATGATCAACCAACTAATCGCGGATACTTTGCTTTTGGCAGGGCCGGTTTTGATTACCTGATGGATAATAGAAATACACTAACGCTTTCCGGATCTATTGTGCGTGGTAAGTTTTCCAGTGATGATCTGATAAACATTGAAAAAGACAGCAATTTAATTTCTTACACATCAAAAGTAAATGGCTTTACAAATACCAATGGCAGCTTTAATTTTCATAACTATGGTGGAGCTATAAGCTATAAACACAACTTCGCAAAAGCCGGTAAAGAAATTACTGCAGATGGAAATTATAATAACAGTAAGCACGATAACCTGAGCCTTAACCAAACACAATATTTTAAAGGAAGTATTGCACAACCAATAACAATGCTGCAAACAATTGGAAGTGGCAATACAAAATTCTTTACAGCACAATCAGATTTTGT
>DATCOF010000152.1:0-47321 GCA_036564845.1 Chitinophagaceae bacterium
CACGATTTGTATTTGAACAGCCAACAATTGCAGTTGTACAAATAAGTATAAATGAGGCGAAGAAAATATTTATTGTTTTCATTTCAATTACTATAACTGATTTTCCAATACAAGTTTTATGCCCTGTATTTATTTACAAGAATATTTTTACATCCTTCTTGCCAACACAATTGTATTCTTAAATTGTTTTTTCTTTCCATCAGTATTAAATATTTCTGTGAAGATGATATAAATTCCCTGCGAAAGTTTTTGTTGTTTTTCGCCAAGCCCATCCCAAATGTAGCTTCCTTTAATTCCACTCAATGCATTTTTTTGCAGGTATCGCACAGGCCTTCCCGAAGCATCAAAGATGGTGATGTTGGCAACATATCCGGGAGAAGGAAAACTATAATTGACGGTTGCGAAATCATCTATCCCATCATTGTCGGGAGAAAAAATTTCCGGAGTTACAGTTATTTCTCCCTGCACCTGCTGATCAATTCTGAATTGAGAATTTTTATATCCCGGCGTTCCATACCCCACTGACGTTGCTGCAGAATGAAAGTTATTTTGCACAGAAGCTGCATTGTAATCTATCCTTTCCAGCGAAACACCTTCTGTATTTGTTATCAAAGCAAAATGCCATTTATCAGAATATGCAACTTCATCAACGATCATTCCCTGCGCATTTAAAATAATAACATCACCCTTGTCATCAGAAAATGATGGCATGCTGCTTACCTGCAAAAATGCATCAGGATTGGTGGTTACATATTGCTGCATTACGATTTGCGGGTCTTCAGAAAGCACTAAAAAATCTCCCGGAAAAAGTAAAATACTTGCTGCGCTTAACTGCTGAATGCTGCTGATAACATTCGTGCTGTTTCTGTTGGCAATGTAGAGCTGCTTTGCATCAATTATTTTTTGTGAGCGGTTATATATCTCAACATAATCAACACCGTTTGGTTTTGGATTGAATAAAATTTCATTGATAACAACATCAAAGCTATCTGCAACAGATGATAACCCAACCCTTGCTGAATTTTTTGAACCAATATTATTCCCTGCGCAATCAGTTATGTTATTTGCTGTAACTGTGTACGCTTTATTAGTTGCCAAAGGTGCATTTAATTTTAGCGTAACCTTATCAAAAACAGGAGCAACTGCTATTGCAGAAAGAGGAGTTCCAATTCCATCACTAATATTATAACTTGCTACCGTCGCACCTTTCAGGCTATCCAATGGCTCATCAAAGACCAATGTGATATTTAAATTATCAACAGCAAAGGCCAGTAATAATTTTGGCGAAGCTTTATCTGCATTGGATGCATCTACAGAATTTTTCTTTCCCGGTGTTCCACCTTTTATATCAACACTTGCTTTCCAGTTAGTGAAACCACTGCATGGATTTTTTGTATCTATCATTTCCAATGTCCACCCGCCATCTTTTTTTAATTCATTCTGATACCAGTTGATATTATAATTGACAGCATGAATAATTTTTACCTGCGGAGAAATAAGAGAGATAAGATCTCCTGCATTGTCAAGCGAAGGAAAACTCGTTACAGAAATTGTTGGACCCAATGCTGACATTGTTGCAACTGCAGAGCTGGTACATACAATCACAAAACTATCCGGCTTTAAAAGATACGATGGCATCGTTCCGCTTTGACCAGTAAGGTCACTTATTCTGAAGCCCTGTAAATTAATTGCAATAGCAGAAGTATTTCTTAATTCTATCCATTCATTATTGGGCAAACCAACCTGCGGTGTAGGGTCAGCCATTATTTCGTTGATTACAATATCGTAGCGGTTGGCAATCTGAGCATTTGAATGAGTTTCGAATAAAAATATAACAAGGGTTAACAGGAAACCTTTTCTCATTGCAGAATTTATCTTTCAAGATAAAAAATCATTCGTAATAAACTTCTATTAATTTTTTAGTGCGTAGATTTTTGTAAATTTGTAACTTAACTTTTTTTAAATGAGAGTAGCTGTAGTTGGCGCAACCGGATTGGTTGGAAGCAAAATGTTGCAAATACTGGAAGAAAGAAATTTCCCGGTGACTGAATTATTACCTGTGGCATCAGAAAAATCTATAGGCAAGGAAATAGAATTTAAAGGAAAGAAATATAAAATTATTTCTGCAGATGCTGCTATTGCAGCAAAACCGCAACTGGCATTGTTTTCAGCCGGTGGCAGCACTTCGCTTGAGCTTGCCCCAAAGTTTGCGGCAGCAGGGATAACTGTTATTGATAATTCTTCTGCATGGCGGATGGATGCTACAAAAAAATTAGTTGTGCCTGAAGTAAATGCCAATGTTCTTACCAAGGAAGATAAAATAATTGCCAATCCAAATTGCTCTACCATACAAATGGTTTTGGTTTTAAATCCCCTTCATAAAAAATATAAAATAAAAAGAGTGGTGGTGTCTACTTACCAAAGCGTAACCGGAACCGGCGTTAAAGCTGTAACCCAACTAAACAATGAGAGAAATAATATAGAAGGTGAGATGGCGTATAAATATAAGATAGATAAAAATGCCATCCCACACATAGATGTTTTTTTAGAAAATGGGTACACCAAAGAGGAAATGAAAATGGTGCATGAAACCAATAAGATCATTGGTGATGATTCAATAAAAGTAACGGCGACTTGTGTTCGCATACCTGTAATGGGTGGCCACAGTGAAAGCGTGAATATTGAATTTGAAAATGATTTTGATCTGAAGGATGTAAAAGAAATTCTTAGTAATTCTGACGGCATTGTTGTGCAGGATGATCTTGACAATTTTATTTATCCTATGCCATTAACTGCGCATGAAAAAGATGAAACTTTTGTTGGAAGAATCCGCCGTGATGAAACGCAACCTAATACTTTAAACTGCTGGATAGTGAGTGATAATCTTCGTAAAGGCGCTGCCACAAATGCTGTGCAAATAGCGGAGTATTGTCTGAACCATGATTTATTGGATTAATGGGATGAGTGGGAAATTAAATAATTACCATATTGGCTTCCTGAAAGCATGTAATACACGTAAAATAATAATTTGTTTGGATTGCTTGTTAACCGTGTAATGAATAATATAAGGAAACGCTTTTACCATTGTGCATCTTACATTGTCATAACGAATACTTCCCATTCCGGGAGTGATGCAGAGAGTATTTATTTTTTTATCAACAAAATCTAAAAACTTTTTTCCCAATTCGCTTTGTTGTTCATTGTACCAATTAATTGCTTCCTGAATATCTGACTTCGCATTATTAGTAATAACTGCTGTAAAAGCCATTGGGAGATTTATACTTTAAGTTCCTGTTTAGCTTTTTCCCAATCGCTTAATAAAGCAGGATTTTCAGAAATCTTCTTAACTTCTTCCCGGCCTAATTCTATTTGCCAATCCGAAATCAAAAATTCATTTTCATTATTAGGCAGCAATTCTACAGCATCCATTTTTTGAAGATCCTCTATTACCGCAACAGCATAATCTTTTTTTATTTTGATATGATATGTGTCTGCCATTAAATATTTTTTTTAATTGATCGTCCAGGTTTCTCTTCCTCTTAAAAGTTTATCAAGATCGCCTTTGCCTTTGGTGGCAATGGTTTCGTCAATTTGCATGCTCATGGTATCTTCATAGCAGGCTCTGTCTCCCTGGTAAAAAACACCGAACGGTCTTGGAAAATGCCCTTCAATTCTTGGATCATCAAACATGCGTGAAAGTATCTGTGCTTTGTAAAAATCTTTTTCGTCGTGTATCCAAAGATCATCAGTACTTACGCCGTTGCCTATCTCCACAACAACAGGTTTTAATCCATCCAATCTAATTCCTTTATTTTTTGTTGCACCGAAAACAAGTGGTTGTCCGTGTTCAAGAAATAAAGCTTCTTCAGGCTTTGTTGATTTTTCTGTAAAGATTTCAAAAGCGCCATCATTAAAAATATTACAGTTCTGGTATATTTCTAAAAATGAACAGCCTTTATGTTCCTGCGCTCTGAGTATCATTGCCTGCAAATGTTTTGTATCCCTGTCCATGCTTCTTGCAACAAAGCTTGCATCTGCACCCATTGCCAATGCAATAGGATTGAACGGATGATCTATGCTACCGAATGGCGTGCTCTTGGTTACTTTACTTTCTCTTGATGTTGGTGAATATTGTCCCTTCGTCAATCCATAGATCTCATTATTGAAGAGCAAAATATTTACATCAAAATTTCTTCTTAATAAATGAATGGTATGATTGCCGCCGATACTTAAACCATCGCCATCACCGGTTACGATCCACACACTTAACTCAGGACGGCTTGCTTTTAGTCCGCTGGCAATTGCTGTTGCCCTGCCATGAATGCTGTGCATTCCATACGTGTTCATATAATAAGGAAAGCGGCTGCTGCAGCCAATGCCAGAGATAATTACAATGTTCTCTCTTGGTATACCAAGGCCGGGCATAATTTTTTGTACCTGTGCAAGAATAGAATAGTCGCCGCAACCGGGGCACCATCTAACTTCCTGGTCAGTAGAAAAATCTTTGGCTGTTAATGCTGGTTTAGCAGGTGTTATCGTTTCGCTCATCGTTGTTTAATTTCACACTAAAGTTACATCACTAAGATGGTAAAATTTAGTAAAATTTGAAGAATTTTACAGGTGATATTTTCTTATAAAGATTTTTGCTTATGCAAAAATATTCATACTTTGTAGTACAAATTAAGCAAACAATGACATCAAGAATAACAATAAGCTTAAACCCTGAAGTAAAAAAGAGACTGCATTTACTAGCTAAAAAAAGACAGAGAACAATTTCAAGGTTGATTAATGAACTCATTCATGAAGAAGCAAAAAAAGAAAAATTAAAAATATCAGCCCACGGTTTAGGTACGTACTTATCCAATTTGCCTCTTAAAGGTGAGCATGAAAATTTTAAAAATGATAAAGAGCTGGTGGGAAAATTAAAAGAAGAAAAACATTTAAGAAAAGCATGAAAATATTTATTGATACAAATATTTTTTTAGATGCACTTTTAAAACGGGAACCTTTTAAAATACATGCGGAAAACCTGCTGAACCTTTGTGATGAAAGAGTTTTCACTGCCTATACATCATGTGTAAGCTTTACTAACTTGACTTATTTTTTACAGCGTTATAATAAATCAGACCATGTTGAAACGCTGGAAAGAATTTTAAATACAATTACAATTATTCCATTGGAAAATAAAGATTTCAAAAAAGCATTATCATTAAATTTTAGTGATGTTGAAGATGCTTATCAATATACTGCTGCTTTAAAAGAAAGAGGTATGAAATTTATTATTACAAGAAATACAAACGATTTTAAAAAGTCGACAATTCCTGTTATATCTGCCAAAGATTTTCTGCTAAAGGAAACTTAAGAAGCTGTTTAAAATCAATTTTTAAATCACCATTAATCTATTTGCAGGGACACAAACAGCAGCACCCTGCAGTTTACGGCGTCCCCCACCACAACTTTTAGCCCCTATATCTTACCAACAATACTTCCCTTCTGCTATCAATTTATCTGCAACCCTCCTTCTTGCATCTTTACTATTGAATGGCTCCGACTTTGTAAAACGTTTTAGTCCGAGCAACATCATTCTTTGCTCATCGCCGGCGGCAAAAGCATTTATGGCTTCTTTACCGTACTTGCTCACTTTATCAATTGCATCATTCAAATAACAGCGCATCATATCAATTTGATTTTGTGATGCAGCTTCACCATTCTTATCAGCCATTTTCATTACACGCAACAACAAACTTTCTGCAACAAAAGTTTCTATCATCATGTCTGCAATGTTCATTAATATCTCCTGCTCATTTTGTAAGTTTTGCATCAGTTTTTGTACTGCGGCACCTGCTGTCATTAAAATTGCTTTCTTTAAATTTATCAGGGCTTTTCTTTCAGTGGCAAAAGATCCTTCATCATCATTTCCAAATTCCGGAATGCTCATTAATTCTTTTTGAACATTCATTGCAGGGCCCATCAGGTCAAGCTTTCCTTTCATTGCACGTTTTAATATCATATCAACAGTAAGCAAACGGTTTATCTCATTTGTTCCTTCGTAGATACGGTTAATGCGGCTATCCCTGTAAGCTTTGCTTATCAAATATTCATCACTGTATCCATTACCGCCATGTATCTGCACGCCTTCATCTACAATATAATCAAGCACTTCACTTCCATGAACTTTAAGCATTGCACACTCAATTGCAAATTCTTCTGCAGCACCAAGAAGCGCTTCATTAAAGGGTTTTCCGGCAGTAAGTAATTCGTGTTCTTTTTCATCTATCCATTTTGCAGTGCGGTATAATGCGCTTTCATCTGCATAAATTCTGATCGCCATTTCGGCTATCTTATGTTTGATTGCACCGAATGTAGCAATAGGAGTTTTAAATTGTTCCCGTGTATTTGCATATTCAATTGATTCGGACAAAGCCATTTTAGAACCGCCAATTGCTGCTGATCCTAATTTCAACCGACCAATATTTAAAATATTAAATGCGATGATGTGGCCTTTACCGATCTCTCCTAAAACATTTTCAACGGGCACTTTACAATCCTGAAAATACAGTTGAACTGTTGATGAACCCTTGATCCCCATCTTATGTTCTTCCGGTCCCTGGGTAAAACCCTCCATTCCCCTTTCAATAATAAATGCAGTGAATTTATCGCCGTCAATTTTTGCGAAGACAGTGTAAACATCAGCAAAGCCGCCATTTGTTATCCAGCATTTTTGCCCGTTCAATAAATAATTTTTTCCATCGGCAGAAAGTGTAGCTGTTGTTTTTGCGCCCAATGCATCGCTTCCGCTGCCGGGTTCTGTTAGCCCGTAACTTCCTTTCCATTCTCCCGAAGCAAGTTTTGGAATATATTTTTTCTTTTGCTCTTCTGTTCCAAAATATAAAATTGGAAGTGTACCAATTCCTGCATGAGCGCTCATTGCTACGCTGAATGAATATCCTCCACCGAGACTTTCACTAACTAATGTTGAAGTAACAAAATCTTTTCCTAATCCTCCTAAATCTTCCGGCACGGAAGCTCCCAACAATCCCTGCTCACCTGCTTTTTCCATCAATGATGGCATAAGGCCGGGCTCCATTTTATCTATCCTGTCAACAACAGGAATTACTTCTGTTTTTAAAAACTGTATACACATATCACGAACCATGATTTGTTCCTCGGTATAATCTTCAGGAGTAAAAGTTTCAAAAGCGTTGCTTTCTTTTATAAGCCATTCGCCGCCTTTAAGTGATGTGTTTGTTTTTGTAGTATCCATAAAATAAATTTTAAAAGATTTACCTCACCCCAACCCCTCTCCAAAGGAGAGGGAACCCGAAGTAAGTAGTTAGAAAATAATAATACATTATAGTAACCCTTTAAAGTCTCCTTTAGGGAGATTTTAAAGGGTGCTGGTTTTTAGATTTTCATAAACAGTATGTAATACTTCTTTGGCAATTTCAACCTGGCCGTTGGTTACACCATTCAAAGCTTCATTCAATGTTTGGTTAGCGAGCTCCATCGATTTTTCCTGCAGTTGAATTGCTTCTTTGGTTAAATAAATAAGATTGATCCTCCTGTCTTCTTTTGAGGGAACTCTTTTAACCAATTTTAATTTTTCAAGATTATCAACCAAACGTGTAATGCTTGGTTTATCCCTAAAAGTTGCATCACACAATTGTTGCTGGCTTTGTCCTTCCTGCTTCCACAAATGATACAGAACACTCCATTGTTCAATGGTTATATCAAGTCCTGATTGTTTAAAATTCTTTTGCAGCCGCCGGGCAATTGCTGTTGATGCTTTACCGGTTATAAAACTGTAGAGTTCTCCTTTTCTAAATTGGTTGTTTGGCATATAGTTGTTTATGCAACTACATAAAGATAATATTTTGTTTGGATTGTAAAAATTTATTTTTGTTAAGATGAGTGTTATAGTAATTACCATATTTCTCTTTATTATTTATGCCTGCCTGATCATCTATTATCGCCAGAGCTGGATCAAAATACTGGTAAGCAAGTGGGAAATGGCAACAGGAGAGCATTCTACATTTATCTCTGTGATCATTCCTGCAAGAAACGAGGAAGAAAATATTGGTGCTTGCCTTGAATCAATAACCAATCAATCTTATCCAAAAAATTTATTTGAAGTGATTGTTATTGATGATTTTTCAACAGACAGAACTGCAGAAATTATAAGATCATTCGCCGATAAAAATGTTTCGCTTATTTCTTTAAAAGATTTTACCAAAGAAGGAGAACTGAATTCTTATAAAAAGAAAGCTATAGAAATTGCGATATCAAAGGCAAAGGGAGAATTGATAGTTACCACCGATGCAGATTGTATTGTTCAAACTAAATGGCTGCAAACAATTGCATTCTTTTATGAAAAGAATCACCCAGTATTTATTGCTGCGCCGGTTGCCTATTTCCCCTCTCCTGCAGGAGAGGGGTTAGGGGTGAGATTTTTAAAAGTATTTCAGTCGCTTGATTTTATGACGTTGCAGGGAATTACAGGAGCTTCTGTTTATAAAAAATTTCATAGCATGTGCAACGGCGCAAACCTGGCTTATGTAAAAAAAGTTTTTTTAGAAGTTGACGGTTTTACAGGAATAGACAATATTGCCAGCGGAGATGATATGCTGCTGATGCATAAAATATTTAACCGCTACCCTGATAGAGTTTTGTTTTTAAAATCCCGGGATGCTATTGTGCAAACCAAGCCTGCAGGCTCATTTAAAGAGTTTCTCAACCAAAGAATACGCTGGGCAAGTAAAGCAGATAAATACACTGATAAAAAAATTACCGGTGCATTATTATTGGTTTACCTTTTTAATGTTTGGATATTATTGCTTGGAATACTTTCGGTTTTTTACCACCAGTTATTTTTATGGTTTGTTGGAGTATTGATTATAAAAACGTTGGTTGAATTATTTTTTCTTTACCCTGTTGCCGGATTTTTTAAAAAACAAAAATTGCTATGGTGGTTTCCTGTTGCGCAACCATTTCATATTTTGTACACTATCGTTGCCGGGTGGCTTGGTAAATTTGGCTCTTACAAATGGAAAGAAAGAAAAGTGAAATAAACAAATGGTACAATTAGGTGATTTGACGATTTGACAATGAATATTGCTAATCCTATTTAGTTGCTCATAATTATCAAATTGCCGAATCGTCTAATTGCTTAATTTGCCTCATGCAGCACCAATCTTTTTCATTTTTTCAAAACGCATGGCGGCGTTTGAAAAAAAATAAAGGCGCCATGTTTGGATTAGTGATAATTTTTATTTCCATCCTCACCGGTATCTTTGCATATTTTATTGCCAACGATTCAACACCAAATGCTGACAGGCAAATTGTAGAGATACAGGCAAAAAAACCCGGCTATAAAAAAGATTTCATCAAAATAAAAAAAGAAAAAGATATTCCGCCTACCAATTTTTTTACAAGATTATTGTATGGGAAAGAAGATGTCTTCAATCTTATACCAATAAATAACTATCAACAGGCCGGAGATTCTGTTATCATTCAAAAATTTATTGATGATGGAGTAGAGGAGAGAATGAGTTTTTTAAGATCAAAACTTACCGACGATTATATTGTTTCAAAAACCTTCTGGCTCGGCACCGACAGGTTCGGAAGGGATATATTAAGTCGCCTGATTGTTGGCGTAAGAGTAAGCCTGGCTGTGGGTTTGATAACAGTTTTAATTTCCTTGACCATTGGTGTTATTCTCGGTTCTCTTGCAGGGTATTTTCGTGGCAAAACTGATAATATCATCATGTGGCTCATCAATGTTATCTGGAGTATTCCAACATTATTATTGGTTTTCGGGATCACACTTGCTTTGGGCAAAGGCTTTTGGCAAATTTTTATTGCGGTTGGATTAACAATGTGGGTTTCTGTTGCAAGATTAATTCGCGGACAGGTGATCGCTTTAAGAGAGATGGAATATATACAGGCAGCAAAAGCATTAGGCATAAAAGATATGAGAATAATTGTAAGGCATATCCTTCCAAATGTTCTTGGACCGGTTATCGTAATTGCAGCATCAAATTTTGCAACGGCAATAATTGTAGAAGCAGGCCTAAGTTTTTTAGGAGTAGGAGTACAACCACCACAACCAAGCTGGGGATTAATGATAAAAGAAAATTACAATTTCATCATAACGCATAACCCAATGCTGGCGCTTGCTCCGGGCATTGCGATCATGATACTCGTGCTCGCTTTTAATCTTTTAGGAAACGGCTTAAGAGATGCACTGGACGTGAGAGGAAAAGTATGAGCTTAATCTTTGGGAACAATTTGCACATTCCTGTTGAAGCCTTCATCCAGGGAAATAAAAGTTTCTGTTCTTTCTATCCCTTTTATATTTTGTAGGTCATCATGTAAAATTGAGCGAAGCTGGTTTATATCTTTACAAATTACTTCGATGAACATGCTGTAATTGCCGGTGGTATAATTCAATCTAACTATTTCCGGGATGCCTTCAAGTTCTTTTGCAACAGCATCGTATAAAGAACTTTTTTCTAAAAAGATTCCAACAAAAGCTTTGATATCGTAGCCCAATTGCTTTAGATCTACAGTAATTTTTTTTGCCTTTACGATCCCAAGTTCTTCAAGTTTTTTAATGCGAACATGAATTGTACCTCCACTTACGAACAATTTTTTTCCCAATTCGGCATAAGGAAGGTCTTCTCCATGCAACATTTCGTGAATTATCTGAAGATCTAATTTGTCAAGATTTAATTTAGCTGCCATTTGATATGTAAATTTTTGAAAGTTTTTAAATAAATACCGGATTATTGAATAAAACGTATTTCTTTCAATTTTATTTTGATTTATTTCTTTATAATTAGAACTTATTTTAGATTTGTACTCAAGTTAGTTCTTAAAAATTGTGGGGTGATGAAATCTTGGCAGACATGCCCTCTTGTCTCGGGGGTGAGGATAACAGGACAAACGTAGCATAGAGCCGTTTCAATAGCAATATTGATTCGACCAGGGTCGACCACTGAACTTTGTGCTATAGCTAACTGCCTCGTGGAGGTTCGATCCCTCCCCCTACAGCAAAAACCTTGTAATATATTTACAGGGTTTTTTTATTTTACTGATAATCAAAATCAGGATCGTTTACAACTTTACCATCTTTATCAAGATACTCGCTACGGAATTTACCAAGGTTCCTATCGCAGATCTTTAATTTATATTTCAATCTTTCATCAAACATATTAAGGCCGGTAATGCTGTATAAGCGTCCTTCATACCTGGCCTTTAGCATTGCAACCATCTCGGGAGAAACTTTATTTATTACAAGCGGGAGGGTTGGGGCCAGTTCAGGACGAGACATTAAATCGCACATATTCTGTTCTTCGACATAAGGTTTTTTTGGACGCGGATTCATGGTAAACGCCGCTCTGCTCTTAGTTAAAACTTTAGTGGTATCTGTAACAGCAGAAGTTACTTTTATTGTTTTATTGGGAGCAGGAATTGGTTGGGGAACGTGATCTTCTGTTTTTGCAACCGGTTTTCTCTTATCCCTATACTGTATATGTTGAGCATTAGAAATATAAGCGGGAATTATTAAAAGAAGTGTGATAATAATTTTCATCGGGACATTATTATTAAAAAATATTTTTTCAGATTCTATCAGATCTGTTGCAAACTTAAGCAACTTCATTATGCCCAATTAGTACATCACAAATTTTAGCAGAGTTTTATTTTATCAACACTACTCAATTACTTTTGCGTTCATGGCGCAAAAAAAACTTTTACGTTTTAAAGAAATAAAATCTTTCCCAAACGTAATGGAGTATCCTGAAAATATGCAGGGGAAATGGAACTCATTTTTTAAAAATGATAATCCAAATATCCTTGAACTGGCATGTGGCAAAGGCGAATATACCGTTGGTTTAGCACAGCTATATCCTGGCAAGAATTTTATTGGCGTGGATATAAAAGGCAATAGGATGTGGGCTGGTGCTAAGTTTGCCTTGGTTAATAAACTGATGAATGTTGCTTTTTTAAGAACCCAGATAGATAAGATAGACAAGTACTTTACTAAAAATGAGATCGATGAAATATGGATAACCTTTCCTGATCCACAATTACGTAAATCAAAAACAAAAAAAAGATTAACGCACCCAAAGTTTTTGAGATTATATAACCATTTTTTAAAACCCAATGGGCTAGTACATCTTAAAACAGATTCGCCGGATCTTTATCATTTTACAAAAACAGTAATAGATCTGTATGGCTTAAAGATCATGCATGATCTTAATGACCTTTATAAAAATGAGAACATTGCTGCTGATCTAAAAATAAAAACACATTACGAAAGTATGGACATTGCCAAAAGCAATACTATTTTCTATTTATCATTTTCACTTCCCGGAACAATAGAAGATAATGACGAAAGATTGAATGAAATTTTTTTACCGCAGAAAACATCAGAGAAATAAAAATTTATGGAACGATTGATAGAGGGGGAGGATTATTACTTTGATAAAAACGGGCTATTGGTTTTTACAGAAAAATATTTTTTGGATAGAGGTTCGTGCTGCGGTAATGGGTGCAGGCATTGCCCTTACGATTATAAAAATGTTACAGAGCCCGAAAGAAGTAAATTATTATCTTTAAGAGAAGATGAAAAATTCAAAAAATAATTTACTTAAAAAACCGACAGAGAAGCCAAGGACGCTGAATAAAGAATACAATTTTTTTGAGAATGTATATGGAGTCGTGAGGCAAATTCCAAAAGGCAGAGTGACGTCCTACGGGGCGATCGCAAATTATCTCGGTACAAAGCTATCAGCCCGAATGGTAGGCTGGGCAATGAATGCAGCTCATTCAGCAAATCCAAAAGTGCCTGCTCACAGGGTTGTGAACAGGAATGGAATGCTAAGCGGCAAGGATCACTTTGCAACCCCAACTTTAATGGAAGAGCTTCTTACAAAAGAAAAAATAAAAGTTGAAGAAGATACAATTCTTGATTTTAAAAAATTGTTTTGGGATCCTGCAACAGAGTTAGAGATCAACTGATCAATTATAGTATGGGCTGATCATTAAATAAACTGCAACGCCTGTAATTGCAACGTACAACCAAACAGGCCATGTAATTCTCGCTAATTTTTTATGCCTTTCATATTCGCCGGTAAGAGAGCGGTAGGCGGTAAATAAAATGAACGGAAGAATAATGCCTGCCAAAGGAATATGCGTTGCTAAAAGAATGTAATAAACAACCCTTAAATTCCCTGCTAATATTTTTTCATCTGCGCTAACAATTCCATTGTGATCAATATCACCAAATTTTGTTTCGCCTGCAAACAAATGATGACAGATATAAGAAACAAGAAATAATATCGAAAGAATAATTGCAGTGATCATTATTCTTTTATGCAGTAAATATTTTTTTGTTTTAACTGCCCACAACCCGGCAACTAATAAAATTGTTACTGCAAAATTTATAAATGCATTGGCCTTCGCAAATAAATGTGGATTAAAACCGAGATCAACATTTAGTTTTACTTTAGAAAGAACTGCAACTGCCACGAAAACAACTATCGAAACGATCCATATAAATATTTTCGCTCTCTTATCATTCTTTGCTAAGGCAGGCTGAAAGCCGGGATCAATATTATAATTAGAAACTATTTCCTCTTGAATCATTGTATCGATTTAACTTCTTCCAAACAATTCTTTTAAAAATTCTCCAAAGGTTTTTTTTCTATCTTTCTCCAGCATCAGCAATGGTATATCTCTTACCAATTTTTGTTGCGCTGCAGAATCAAATCCATCATACCATCCTCTCACAATTTTTTCCCTGTCCAATAAGAAAAAAAGTTGGGTGTGAATAAAACCGGTATCTATTTCGGTATCAGCAACGCTTGCTTTTACCTCCTGCAAAGCAAAATCATAAATTTCTTTTTTATCACCTGTTACAAACCACCAGTTATCCGGGCTTGCATTAAACCTATCAGCAAATTTTCGTAACTGCGGAACTGAATCATGCACCGGATCAATGCTTACAGAAAGAAATTGCACAATGGATGTATCATTTTTCTTAAAAGAATCCTGTAGCTTTTTCATTGATCTTGCCATACCGGGGCAAAAGGTGGGGCACCGGGTAAAAAAGAAATCCATTACAATTATTTTCCCCTTAATATCATATAAAGAAACCTGCTGCCCAAGCTGGTTTGTGAAAGAAATATTTTTTACATGATGCCAGATAGTGTCATAAGTTGTTTTACCATTTTTTTCATTTGCTACAACGCTGTCATTAAAATACCTGGGAGGCATTTGTACAGCCCGCTCACTGTAATACTTTACCAGTATGTAACTCACTGCCGGTACTAATGCTGCTAATAGCAAAGCAAGAATTGCTTTCCTGTTCATGAATTTTATAAATTAAATAGCCATCACAAAATGCGATGGCTAATGTATTTTAAAGATGAACTCAACGCTGTTTATTAATCCTTTTGCCCATTTTGCTTTGCGGGGACCGAAGTTTTTTCATGGGTCTTCTCTATGTAGATCCTGCTGCCTGCATCAGTATTTCTTAGATTTTTCCATGCATTACCATCCCATAAAAAAGCAGTAATGAACCAAACAAATAAAAGCAACGGAACAATTATCGTCATTATCATATTTCTTATCTCATCGCCCAAATGCATAAAAACAGAAACGATATAAAATGCTTTTGCCATAGTGAGAATGCAAACAAGTCCTTTAAACATCAGCACTAAAGTATGGCTTGGATTTTCGCCTTTATGAATTGTATAAATAGTTAAGCCTATCCCTAATTCAAGAATGGTAAGCACCAATAATATCCAAAATGTTTTCCAGATCCTTTTTACCTGTGCGTTATCATCGTGAAAACCTTCTGCTGTTGCAACTTGTGACATACTTAAAAGTTTATTAGTTTATTGGTTTAGCAGTTTAGACTAAACAAGATAGAAACATAAAAATACAAACACCCAAACAAGATCTACAAAGTGCCAATACAATCCTGCTTTCTCTATCATTTCATAATGGCCTCTTAACTCAAAATGCTTAAGCCTTGTTTTGATAAGCATTACAGAATTTATTATCACTCCTGAAAAAACGTGGAAGCCATGAAAGCCGGTGATACCAAAAAAGTATCCGCCAAATGCAATAGGGCCGGGAGTTGCCACTTCCTTGCCATCAAATGAAACCTCATGCCCCCAGGGGTTATGCGTTACTGTAGTTCCCCATTTTTGAATTACACCATTAACTAAAACTTCATGTTGCCCGGTAATTAAATGCGTCCACTCCCATGCCTGGCAGCCCAAAAATGCAAGTCCGCCAAGGATAGTAAAGATCAACCATTTTTCTACTCCCTTTCTATTCATATTGTGACCATCATGCACTGCCAATACCATTGTAACAGAGCTAAGGATCAAAATGAACGTCATAAGACTTACAAATGCCAGCGGTAAATTTGCATGCCCTGTAAAAGGAAATGCATTAAACACATGGTTAGCATCTGCCCAAACATTTTGACTAAACCTGATGGTACCATACGATATTAAAAAAGCGCCAAAAGTAAAAGCATCGCTCATTAAAAAATACCACATCATTATTTTGCCATAGCTAACATTGAACGGGCTTTTACCGCCGCTCCATAATTTAGTTGTTGGTTGTGCTGTTGCTGTTGTCATTATGTAACTTTAAAAAGTTATTGCAAAAATAAAAGTTTAAATGTTGTTTATCGTATCATCAATAAAAAAAATAATAAATAAATCCAAAGCAGATCAACAAAGTGCCAGTACGTACTTATCAATTCCACCGGCACTGATGAATATGTTTTTTGCTTTCTGCTAAAGGCTTTTAAAAACATTATAAGCAATGCTATCACTCCACCGATAACGTGCGCCGCATGCAATCCAATTATCGGGTATAAAAAAGATACCGATACATTTTTAGTTAGCGTAATTCCCTGCTTCCATAATTGTACAAACCCTGTTACCTGCAAGCCTATAAACAAAACTCCGAGAAAAAATGTTGCCATCAACATTTGCCTGTACCTCGGCATCTCTTTTTTACGAAAAGCACGAACAGCAAGCCACATAGTAACACTGCTTGCTACAATAACCGCAGTTGAATACCAGAATACAACAGGCAATTCAAACTCAAACCAATTAGGCTGATTACGTTTGATTATATAGGCGCTCGTTAATCCTGCAAACATCATTGTGATGCTGCCAATAGCTATCCACAAGGTAAACTTGTGAGGATGTATTTTTTTTCTTTGATCTGTCATCACTAATTCCATAAATAAAAACAATTTGACAATTAAACGATTTGACAATTTGATAATAGCATTATCGAATTGTCAAATCGTCAAATTTTTATCTTATCAAACAATAATGCCAGCAATACTATCATCAAATAAAAGTAAGAGCTGAACATTACTTTTCTTGCAGAAGCAACATCCATCTTTATAAACAACATCACACTTACAAACACCATCCATAAATTACACACCAACAATATCCACATTGATGTGATGCCACTAATTTTAAAATAATAAGGAAGGATCCCAACCGGTATCATCAGCATGGAATATATCACCGTTTGTGCTGCGGTAAATTTTGTTGGTCCTTTATCACTCGGCAATAATTTAAAGCCTGCTTTTGAATAATCTTTATGTGCCACCCAGGCTATTGCCCAAAAATGCGGGAACTGCCAAAGAAATTGTATGGCGAACAATATCCATCCTCCTGCACTAAATTCATTTGTGGCGGCTACCCATCCAATTAAACAAGGCAATGCCCCCGGAAATGCACCCACTAAAACAGAAACAGAATTTATTTTTTTTAATGGCGTATAAATAAATGCATACAAAAACAAACTGAACAACCCGATCATTGCACTTGCAAAATTGAACCAATACCACATGATGAAAACGCCGATGATACCTGTAATAATCGCAAATGTATACGCTTCATTCTGCGCCATTCTGCCGGCTGCAACAGGACGGGTTGCAGTTCTTTTCATTACAGCATCTGTATCTTTTTCAACAGCCTGGTTAATTGCATTAGCCGATCCGGTGATAAGCATTCCTGCAGTAAATAATAAAAGAACTGAGGCAAGATCGAATTTAATGTTTGGTGCAAGTAAATAACAAACAACACAACTAAACACCACCATAAAACTTAACGTAAACTTTATCAACTGAAAATAATCTTTCACCTTGCTTGCTAAAGCAAATGATACTGATTCAGTGAATCCTTGTGCCTCTTTATTCATTACTATCAAGCTAATCGCATTTGTCTGAACCATGATTTGGGGAGATTATCATGATTAAAGTGATTGAAGATTATTTATTATATAGAATCTGATGAGGAAGTATTGTATTTCTATTTACTATTAATCTTTTTAATCTCCCCAAATCATGGTTTAGATATCAATGTTTACTTTCATTTTCACCAACAGGTTCTGTTTGCGGAATGAAATCTCTTCCATCTTTTCCGTAATCATAAGCCCAACGATGCACTTCAGGAATTTCTCCCGGCCAGTTGCCATGTCCAGGACGAATAGGAGTTGTCCATTCCAAAGAAGCTGCACCCCATGGGTTAAGGCTTGTAACTTTTCTTCCTTTAAAAATTGAATAAAAGAAATTGAACACAAATAAAAGCTGCGCAGCAAAAACTATTATAGAAACAAAACTGATGAATTGATTAAGACCTGCAAACATTTTAAAAGATTCCCAATTAGTAAAGTCATAATACCGGCGTGGCATTCCAGCTAAACCTTCGTAATGCATTGGCCAAAAAATACAATACGCACCTATCATAGTTACCCAAAAATGTATGTATGCCAAAGTATTGTTCATATACCTGCCATACATTTTAGGGAACCAGTGGTATAAACCTGCAAACATGCCAAACATGCCGGCTACACCCATTACAATATGAAAGTGCGCAATAATAAAATAAGTATCATGCAGGTGAATATCCAAAGCAGAATTTCCAAGAAATATTCCTGTTAAGCCTCCTGAAATAAACATACTTACAAAACCAATTGCAAAAAGCATCCCCGGAGTAAACCTGATATTTCCCCGCCATAAAGTGGTGAGCCAGTTAAATACTTTAATTGCCGACGGCACTGCTATCAATAAAGTTAACAGAACAAAGAAAGAGCCAAGGAATGGATTTAATCCCGTTACAAACATGTGGTGAGCCCACACCGTAAAGGATAGTGCGGATATTGCAAACAGGGATCCGACCATAGCCATGTAACCAAAAATTGGTTTTCGTGAATTGATGGATATCACTTCCGAGGCAATTCCCATGGCAGGCAAAACAATTATATACACTTCAGGGTGACCAAGAAACCAAAATAAATGCTGGAATAATATTGGGCTTCCGCCTTCATTGGGTAAAATTTTACCATTGATAACTATGTCACTTAAATAAAAACTGGTTCCAAGGTTTCTATCAAATAATAATAGAATACAACCGGATAATAAAACGGGAAATGATAATACGCCTAATATTGCTGTAAAGAAAAATGCCCACATCGTTAAAGGCATTCTTGTCATACTCATACCTTTTGTGCGCAGATTAAGTACAGTGGTAATATAATTAAGACCACCAAGCAATGCATTAATAATAAATAATGACATGCTGATAAGCCAAAGATCCATGCCGATCTTTGATCCTTCAGAAGCCTCGCCCAATGCGCTTAACGGAGGATAGATCGTCCAACCTCCACTTGCAGGACCGGTTTGCACAAACAAGGAAGATAACATTATAACAGATGCTGTAAAGAAAAACCAATAGCTAAGCATATTTAAAAATGGTGATGCCATATCTCTTGCACCAACCTGTAATGGAATTAAAAAGTTTGAGAATGTTCCGCTAAGCCCTGCCGTTAATACAAAGAACACGAGTATTGTTCCGTGCATTGTTACTAATGAATAATAAAATTCAGGATCGAGCTTGCCACCCTTTGCCCAATGCCCTAAAAAATCTTCCAGCCATGGAAATGTTGATTCAGGATAGCCCAACTGCAAACGAAAAATAACAGAAAAGAATCCACCAATAATTGCCCAAATAATTCCGGTTATTAAAAATTGCTTGGCAATCATTTTATGATCCTGACTAAAAACATATTTGGTAATAAATGTTTCATGATGGTGATGCTCATGGCCCAAACCATGTGTCCCCATTTGATGTTCCTGCAATATTGCTTCGTTGCTCATTTGTAATATTTTTAAATTAAACTTTTGGAAAGTTTTAAAACTTTCCAAAAGTTTGTGATTTTTATTTTGTTGCTATCGCAACCGGTTTTACAGCAGTTGCAGTAGAATCGGTTTTGGGCAGCGGTGATGGATTGGGGTCTTTGTCAGGAAATGCTTTTAAATATTCAGGCTTTTCTGTTGCCATCCATTTATCAAAATCCTGTTGCGATTCAATAATAATTATTCCCTTCATACTAAAATGGCCTTTTCCACAAAGTTGATCGCAGGCAATCTCATACACAAAATTGGGGTTTCCGGTTCTCACTTTCATTTCTTCTGTTGTCCATTTTGGTGTAAACCATAATGTGGTTGGTATACCCGGAACAGCATCCATTTTCATTCTGAAATGAGGAAGGCCAACATCATGAATTACATCCTGCGAATTTATGACCAGTTTTACAGGTATACCAACAACGGCATGCATTACCTGTTGTACATGAATATCATCATGGCTTGCTTCGTCAGCCCAATCTACGCCCAAAGGATTACGATTAGCAGCATCGGTTAATTTAAAATTCTTTTTTCCTAATATTCCGTCTTTGCCCGGATACCTGAACTCCCATGCAAACTGATGCCCGGTAATCTCTATCACTTGTGAATCTTTAGGAGCATCTCCTGTAAATTTAAACCAATATTTTAAGCCAAAAACTACCAGCACGGTTAACACAATTGCAGGTACGCCGGTCCACAATAATTCCAGCTTATTGTTATGTGTAAAATAATATGCTTTTCTTGTATCACTTTCCTGGTATTTAAAAGAGAACCAAAATAACAATACCTGTGTGATCAAAAATATTACACCACAAACGGCTATGCTGATCCACAACATTGTATCAATGTTCTCGCCTTCAAGCGATGCAGCGCCTTGTGGAAATAAAGTTTTACTATAGTACAGATGATTACACCACCAGGCGCCTATCAATCCGAAAATTAAAAAGGCAACTAAAAGAAATCCATTAATCCTGTTAGTTTGTTTACGCGATTTTTCTTCGCCCTTTAATACACTTACATATTCACTTGCTTTCGCAATTTGAAAAATGAGAAGAAATATCATTACAGCAATCGCTATCAAAAAAAAGTCATTCATGCTAATTATTTTTGCCCTATCCCTAAAGGGAGATTTTTTTTAATTATTGAATCTTATTTCAACATCATACTTCTTACATCGTACATAACTTATTCAACACTCAACTTCTAAACCTATTTTAAACCTCCTAAACTTTTTACGTATGGTGTATAATACTTTCTTTTAAGAACGGATGGTTTTTTGCCGTTAATGGATATTTTGATAAATATCTTCCAACACCCCACATTATCAATCCTACAAAACCAAGTGGTATACCAAACTCATACCAGCCCATTTGCGGATTACCTTTAACTGTACCAGGCATTACCATTTGGTAAAAATCTATCCAATGTCCAAAAATTATTAATACCGCCATAAAGGTCATTAAGGTATAATTCTTTTTGGGTGCTTTCTTCATAAGGATCAATATCGGGCATACAAAATTTATAATCAGGTTAAAGAAAAATATTCCTTTGTACGGCCCGGCGTGTGCTGCAGTTCCAATTCTTTGAATAAAGTAAAGTGTTTCTTCGGGTTGGTTACTATACCATATCAACATATATTGAGAGAACCACAGGTATGTCCAGAAAATCGAAAATGCAAACATGAATTTTCCAAGATCATGAAGATGCTCCTGTGTTACATATTCCAGCTCACCTCTATTTTTTAAATAGATCACAAACAGCACAATCAATGAAATACCCGAAACAAATGTGCTTGCGAAAGTATACCAACTGTACATTGTGCTGAACCAATGCGGATCAATACTCATTAACCAAAGCCATGGTGTAGTAGAACCTACGGTTAATCCAAACACAACGATAAAAGAGGAACCCCAGGTAACGTTTTTCCAAACCCAGGCTTTTCCTGTTTCATAATCCATCGGGCCTCTTTCATCTGTTTCAATGCTCATCTGCCTCATCTTTCTTCCAATGAATGCCCATAACCCTATTGTTAATACAGAAGCGATTGTATAAAAAGTAGGATTTAAAAATCCTGATTTGCCTGCTAATATTTTATCTGCTGCAACATGCTCCTTATCCAGCCATGGATAAATATCAGTACGATGACCGAATACAATACATAATATTACAAGAAGAGTTATTAACCCCATTATCGGCACAAGAGAAGATATTGCTTCGGTTACTCTCCTGAATGCTACCTGCCAGCCACCCATTGCAAGTGTGGTTATGCAAATGAAGAACATACCTGTATTTACAAGTAATAACCAGTAAATACTGTTTTGCAAAAGCACAGCCCAAAATCTTGTGCTGTTTACATTGTCGCCATGCGAACCTGCTCCTGGATTTAAAACGAATATCCCGATAAGCAATGAGACTGCGCCTACAATCATAAGGCCGACCGACCACTTTTTAAATCCCCCCGGTATTACGAAATGATTGTTCATCAAACTATTTTTAATATTAAATTCTTACTTTTTTATTGTACTGCTATCTTTTGCCGATGCATGTGTTGTATCAGTACTTGCCGATGATTTTAATTGTTCTGATTTTACATATTGTATTACCATCCATCTTTGTCTTTTATCTAATTGAGAAGCATAGCTGCCCATATTATTTTTACCATAAGTTACTACATGAAACATTTGCCCTACAGGTTCTTTTACAAACTGAGGCAATTTTAAATTGGCGATGCCACCTACTTTTCCGGATGTTGCCAAAGGGCCTTGTGCATCCATGTTTGGTCCGTGACAAATTGCACAATTGATCATAAATAATCTTTGTGCTTCTAACAATTGATTTGAATCCAGGGCTGGTAATGGATCTTTTATTTCTGCTGCCATTTTAAATCCATTGGAATCATTAGGCAAAGTATAAGCAAAAAGATCACCTCTTCTTATAGTTCCATCTACAGGATAATTTATATAATTAATTCCTTCCTGCTGTAAATTGTTGGGAGCATATGCTTCGTAAGCTCTGCTGTACGCCATGTCCGGCATATATACTCTTCCCGGATCACGCTTATCCTTGCAACTGATAAAAGCTACCGCTGCCATTACAATAATCAAACTAAACTTTAATTTTTTCATACTGAGCTTTTAACTCTCATTTCAATTTAATATCCTACTTCTTCCTGCCTGTATAATTTTTGTTCTTTTGCATAACTTCCAAACCACCATCCTGTTTCAGCTTCCTGAACATTTACTTCAATTGCACCATTGTTTTGTAAAAAACTTATTACTTCTGTTTCGTTTGTTTTTTCTGTGCACTCAATTGCCATTACAAAAAGATCATCTGTTGCACGTTTATGAAAATGATGTTTTTTAACACCAGGCATCATTTGGCACAAATAGCAAAATGTCCAAACCATACCAACAGAGGCAAATAGAACAGTTGTTTCAAAAGTTATTGGAATAAAAGCGGGCAAAGGAAAGTGAGGTTTACCACCAATGTTTAGCGGCCAGTCGCTGGTGAATATCCAACCCATACAACCCAATGCCGTAGCGGTTCCTGTAATACCGAAAATAAATCCGGCAGTATGTAAGCTTGTTTCCCTGATGCCGATCGCATGATCTAAACCATGCACCGGAAAAGGTGTATACACATCATGTATCTTGTAACCTGCACGACGAACATTTTTGATCGCAGGAAACAAAACCTTTTCATCATCAAAACAACCTACTACAAATTTTTTTACACTCATATTAATTTAAAATGCAAAATTCAAAATGTAAAATCAACTAGTTGAATCCTCTTTTGAATTTTTAATTTTTCATTTATTTAATGCGCATGCTCTACTTCTTCAATATAAAATTTTTCAGCATCCATCTTTTCTATATCGGTCATTTTTGCTTTATAGTTCTCGCCACTTGTTTTTAATATTGCCTTGATCTCTGCCAATGCAATTACCGGGAAGAATTTTGCAAACAAAAAGTAACAGGTAAAGAATAATCCAAATGTTCCCAGGTAAAACCCGATCTCCCAAACACTGGGGCTGTAATAAGTACTCCAGGCTGATGGAAGATAATCCCTGTAAATTGATGTTACTATAATTACAAAACGCTCAAACCACATACCTACATTTATCAATACAGACATGAAGAATGTGAACGCAATATTTCTTCTTAATTTTCTTGACCAAAATAATTGAGGTGATACAACATTACAAAACATCATACCATAATATGCCCATCCATAAGGACTGAAAAGATTTACCCTGTTTTGCCTGAAGGCCCACCATTCGTATTGGTTTTGCCCATACCATGCAACAAATAATTCAGTAAGATAAGCGCAGCCCACAATGGAACCGGTTAATACAATTACTTTATTCATCGCCTCAATGTGGCCAACTGTTATATAGTCTTCGAGGTTTAAAACTTTGCGTGTAATAATTAAAAGACTTTGCACCATTGCAAATCCTGAAAAGATCGCTCCAGCAACAAAGTAAGGAGGAAAGATTGTTGTATGCCATCCCGGAACGACTGATGTAGCAAAGTCGAAAGATACAATCGTATGAACTGATAATACAAGCGGTGTGCTTATACCAGCCAATACCAAGGCTAAGCTTTCGTGACGCTGCCAATGCTTTGTACTTCCGCTCCATCCAAAAGATGTAAGACCATAAAAGAATTTACGAAACTTTGTTTTTGCCCTGTCACGCACTGTTGCCAGATCAGGTAACAAACCGGTGTACCAAAATAATAATGATACAGTAAAATAAGTTGATACCGCAAATACGTCCCACATTAAAGGTGATGCGAAGTTTGGCCAAACCGGACCACGGCTGTTTGGATAAGGAAGTACAAAGAAGAACATCCATACACGACCCATGTGAAATATCGGGAATTGGCCGGCACATATTACCGCAAAAATTGTCATCGCTTCTGCGGCCCTGTTCACACCTGTTCTCCATCCCTGGCGGAATAATAATAAGATCGCAGAAATAAGTGTTCCTGCGTGACCAATACCGATCCACCATACAAAGTTTGTGATATCCCAACCCCAACCAACTGTTTTATTCAAATTCCATTCTCCTGTACCATAAGTAACCTCACGGTACACTGAATATATTCCAAATAATAAAAGACAGATCGCAATTGAAAAGCCAATGTACCAAAGCTTTCCGGGCTTTGCCTCAATAGGGCGGCAAATATCTTCAGTTGCCTGGTGATAATCTTTATCGCCATCTACTAAAGGCTCCCTTAATTGTGATTCATATTTTAATAATGACATATCTTAATGCGCTTTGAGCTATTATATTTTTTGTTCTAAACGTCTCAATTTTTAATCATTCAAATCAGGCCGGTTCTTTTGACCCTTCCATCATTTGCATTCCGTTTTCTTTATCTGTATTTCTAATTTTAGCAAGATAATTAACATTGCTAAGTGTATGTAGTTGCTCCAGCACATAAAACTTTCTTTCTTTTTGTTCTACATTTCTAATTTGAGAAACACGGCTCTTTGAATCATTAACATTGCTGAATACAATTGCATGCGTTGGGCAAGCCTGCATACAAGCAGTTTGTATTTCGCCATCTTTTATTATCCTGTCTTCTTTCTTAGCATTTAATTTTCCTTCCTGTAAACGCTGAACACAGAAGCTGCATTTTTCCATTACACCTCTTGAACGAACTGTTACATCAGGATTTAAAACCATTCTTGGAAGATCATCGTTCATCATCATTGTAGCGTCAGAAATAATTCCTCTTTGGTTATCAGGAAAACTATCAGAGCCGGTATAATCCTGCCAGTTAAAACGGCGTACTTTATATGGGCAGTTGTTAGCACAATATCTTGTACCGATACAACGGTTATAAGCCATTTGATTTAATCCTTCGCTGCTATGGTTTGTTGCAGATACAGGGCAAACATTTTCGCAAGGCGCATTATCGCAATGCTGACAAAGCATCGGCTGAAAAATAACCTCCGGATTTTCAGTATCACCTGCAAAGTATCTGTCAATGCGAAGCCAATGCATATCATGATATCTTGCTACTTCATGCTTGCCAACAACAGGAATATTATTTTCTGCATGACAAGCTATAACGCAGGCGCTGCAACCGGTGCAGGTATTCAGATCAATGCTCATTCCCCACTTAATGCCCGGCTTATCATAGTAAGGATACATTGTTCCATCCTTTACATAATCATTACCAAAAGCTTTTAATTCTTCTTCCTCTTCTCTGTTTAATGCTTTAGGATCTGCAATAAATTTAGTTAACGTTGTTTCTCTTATTATAGGCCTGCCTTCAGTTACATTATGCACCTGGGACTGTGCTACAGGATAAGAGTCTCCTGTTTTATCAATTGTTGTATTGATCGCATAATAATCAACAGTTGCTCCATTAAAAGTTGCCAATGGATACACATTTACTCCAGCACCATTTGCTGCTTTACCAATGTAATCGCCGGTTTTATCTTTATCACTGCTTTGCCTTCCGTAACCTACAGCTAATGCAATTACATTAGGATGTATGCCTGGAAAAATAAGGACAGGAAGCGTAACCGTTTTGCCATTGGTTGTAATTTTTACTACGGGCTTTTCAGGATGCACTTCATATTTATCTGTATCATTCCTGTTGAAGATATCAATGTTGAACATTGACTTTCCCATTGCAGGAGATATTATAGCATAGTTATCCCAACATGCTTTTGTTATTGGATCAGGAAGCTCCTGCAACCATGGATTATTTGCATGATTACCTGTACCTAAAGAAATTTTCTGATACAACACCACTTCAGTTCCTCCACCTTTTATGGCAGCAATTTTTGAAGCCGCGTCAGCAACGTTTCCGGTGAAAGATGCGCCAGACAAAGACAGAGAGGTAGTAACAGCCTTTATAACTCCGGTTGAATCAGATGTTGTTTGAGATGTTGCAGAAGCCGGATGAATTACACCATCCTGCAAAGCGATATTAAAATTATCTGCGCCGCCAACTTTTGCAGTCCAGTAATTTTTAAAATAAGTTTGATAATCATTTCCGGCAATGGCTGATTTAGTTGCAACTGCTGATGAATCATTTGCTGCGTTTGCTTTCGAAGCACCGGTCCATTTTAATAATGAATCTTCAAACTGCCTTGTTTTAAATAAAGGATGGATCAACGGCTGCATCAAACTGATAAGACCTGTCTGCGGTTCAGCATCACCCCAGCTTTCAAGCCAATGATGAGCCGGAAGAATATATTTACATAGCTCTGTAGTTTCATCCATTTTTTCGTTGAATGAAATTGTTACAGGGCATTTTTTTATTCCTGCAATAAATTTATCTGATGCAAAATAATTATATGCCGGGTTGGGGCCGTAAATTAATAATGCACCAATGTTACCTGCGGTAAGATCATTTACAAGCGTTGTAAAATCTGCATCAACTCCCTGGCGATAATTTGCTGTAGAAGACCAGTCGATAGTTTTACCACCTGCACCAATTGCTTCGTTAATTGCATTTACAATTATCTGAACATTGGGATCGTTACTTCCGCATATAACTAAGGATGCGCCTTTGTTTGCGAGTAATTCTTTTGCTGCTTTCTTTACACCTTCTGCTGCATTACCCTGCAAATTTGAAGTTACACTTCCACCAACTGCTGCTAACAATGCTAATGCAACAGTACCTGTTTCAGATGGCTTGTGCATATATCTTTCATCAGCATTGGCACCAGTTAAACTCATATAACTTTCAAACTGAAAGTGCTTACTCATTTCAGGTTTCTCTGAATTGATCCTCCTGTTTTGAGCATATTGTTTTGCAAAAACAACAGGGCTTAACCATGTTCCTAAAAAATCTGCACCAAGACTTACGATAACTTTTGCATTTTCAAAATGGTAAGAAGGCAAAGCTTTTTTACCATAAGAAGATTCGTTAGCCTGTAACATTCCGCTGTAAGAAACTGCATCGTATTGTACATGTTTGCTTCCCGGATATTTTGCTAAAAATTCTGTGATTATTTGTTTTGTTGTTGGCGATGTAAGCGAAGATGTAAGCAGCACCAAAGGTTTGCCGGCAAGTGCAGCCAGATCATCAGCGATCATTTTATCTATCACTTCAAATGTTGCTTCCTTACCACTTGCCATTGGGTAACGAAGGCGTGAAGTATCATAAAGATCCAATACTGAAGCCTGTACCTGTGCTGATGTTCCACCTTCAGTTAAAGGTGAAAGTGTATTGCCTTCAATTTTTATCGGGCGGCCTTCTCTTTGTTTAACAACAACGGGAATTACATCGCCATCACTTACATAAGTAGAGGCATAATAATTAGAGATACCTGCGATAATATCATCTCTCTTATTTAAGAAAGGAACTGCTTTGCGAACGGGTACTTCACAGCTTGCTGCAAGTGCTGCTGCGGCTGTACTAAATCCAATATATTTTAAGAAATCTCTGCGTGGAGTTTTAGCATCAAGTATTTCACTAACGTCTTCTAATGGAAGCAACTCTTCACTAAACTCATTCTCCAATGATTTTTTAAATTCATCCGATCTGTTAAGCTCTCCAAAACTTTGCCAGTACTTTTTTTGATCCATTATTTCGATTTGACAAATTTAATATTCAATAAACCTTAATAGTGACATTTTTGACATTCAGTTCCACCGATCTTTTCAACGGTTACACTATCATATTTTTTATTTTTTATATCATCATGAAATTTTTCATATATGCTATAAAATTTATTCCCGTGTCCTTTATCATCATTAAACTGAACCTTGGTTTCCCTGTGGCAGTTGATACACCAGCCCATGCTAAGATCAGCAAACTGGGCAACTTCGGGCATCTCCTGGATATTACCATGGCAGGTCTGGCATTTTTGCTGACCCACTTTTACGTGCTGAGCATGGTTGAAATAAACATGGTCTGGCAGGTTGTGAATTCTTATCCATTCAATTGGTTTGCCGGGCTTGTCATATTTTTTAAGATCCGGATTCCATCCTGAATATTCATACAACTTTTTTATTTCAGTAGTACCGTTTACTGATGATCCATCTTCTCTAGTTATCGGATCCCCGGTATATTCTTTAATTGCCATATGGCAGTTCATACAAACATTTACTGATGGAATATTTGCATGTTTACTATCCTGTGCGCCGCCATGACAATACAAACAACTTATCTGGTTTGTACCTGCATGCACTTTATGTGAATAGTAAATTGGTTGTACCGGTTGATATCCTTTATTTCTCCCTAAACCAATGGCAGCCTCAATTGTAAAATAACCACCGATTAAAAAAAGTAAAATAACTCCTAATAATAAATATGCTTTGTTGCGATAAAAAGGAACAGGATTGGGAGTTCTTATTCCCTGCTTTTCATCACTAAGTTTTTTAAGATTGCTGTTTACCTGTAATAATATAAGTGCAATAACTGCAAGTATCAAAGTTAGTACACCGTACAATAGTGAGTTATCATCTTCGCCTGTAGGCTTACCTGTTTTATCAGCACCAGGGGACGCAGCAGGTTTTTCATATTTATCTGCCCAATCAAGAACTGCATCAATATCGGCATTCTTAAGGTCAGGGAAAGCTGTCATTTGTGCTTTATACTGTGCCATAAGCTGCATAGCATATGGATCGGTATTAAGCATCGAGGTAGTGTTATGTACCCATTTATAAACCCAATCCTTTGGTAGTCCGGCAGCGGCCTGTCTTTGTCTTGCCCCCTTTAATGCAGGGCCAGTAAAATCAGCATCGGGCTTGTGACAAGCGGCACAATAGGTTTTAAATGTTGCCTGGCCATCCTGTGCAATCAAATAATTATATGAGCTAAAAAGAAAAAGAAAGAAAATTCCTGTGATAGTTTTCCAAATAAATCTTTTGTAATGGTTCATGCGCTAAAACGTCTTAGTCAAGATGTAAAATTTCTTTATGTTGCGTGCAAAAATAAGACAGGATGTTGATAAACTGTTAATATTTTAAAATTTTTTTTCTCCTTATCTGGCGTGGGTTTCAGCGATTTTTATAAGATTGACGATAATCTTTGTCATTATTTTGTAACCCTGTTATTACAATTAGTAATTTACTTTACGTATGATATTTTTTTACCCTTCATTTGATACATCTTTATAATTGCAAACAATAAAAATAAATGATTAACGAGAACGCAGCAATGAAAAAGAAAAGAAAACGCATTGTCATTTTTGCTTCAGGTGCAGGAAGCAATGCACAAAAAATTATTGATCATTTTAAAATAAAAGATACAAATACAGACATTGTATTGATCGTTTGCAATAATGCCAATGCCGGTGTTTTAAAAATTGCTGAAAAAGAAAATATCCCTGCATTAATAATTGAGAGAAAAAAATTTTATGATGATGACTACTTGGCCGAATTAAAAAATTACAAGATCGACCTGATAGTACTTGCAGGTTTTATGTGGAAAATTCCGGATGTAATAATCCGGTCATACCACAATAAAATTATCAATATCCATCCTGCGCTGCTTCCAAAATTCGGAGGGAAAAATATGTATGGAAATTTTGTTCACGAAGCTGTAATAAAAGCAGGAGAGAAGGAAAGCGGCATTACCATTCATTATGTTGATGAAATTTATGATCACGGAAAAATCATTTTTCAGGCAACATGCAGCGTTGATGAAGATGATACACCACAAACATTATCAGAAAAAATTCATGCACTGGAGCACATGCATTATCCGGAAGTGATTGAGAGTATTATCTCCTCGTAAAAATTTATCCTCCGGGATGATATTTTCGTTCTACATGTTTTAATACATCTTCTTTATAAAAATATGCCTCTTTAAATTTTGCCTGCGAGTACAATGGTGCCTGGTCAAAATAATGAGGAGATGTTGGGTTTGCTGATGTGCCGAAATAATGAATTGATCTTGCTTTTATTTTTTTACCAAATTCAATTACGGCAACATAAGTACTGCCGCTTGTTCCATACAGTTTTTTTTGCCCGGGATCTGTTCGCGTGTTAAAGGCGAATAAAGAACCCATGCCGCTGGGAACCGCAGCTATAGGAATGCTTGGCTTGTTGTCATCAAATTCTTGAATTGTTCCGCTTGTATGAATTCGCTGTAAACGGTTTATACTTCCCCAGGGAATAAATGCTGTGCCGAATGTATTTATCAGATCGTCAGCGGCATCCTGTAATAATTGTACGGCAACGCTATCAGATGCCGGGAATGTTCTTGTGAACCTGTTTATTCTTCCCACTCTTCCTGATACAACCCTATCCTGTTGACGGGACCATGTTGTATATGCGTAATATAATGCAACACCAAGTGTAGTAGCCTGGCTACTTACAGAATATCTGTAATCCCATTTTCTAAGCGTATCTACTGCATCATTCAATTTTATTTTAAGATCCGGATGTTTCATCACTTCTTTATCATACGCATTTATTATTTGTGGCAACCAATCAGCCATCATCGGCAAACGGTTACTGACAACTAATTTTTGAAAATCTTCATAAGAAACTTTTGTTGTTGCTGATAATAACCTGATCGCTTCTTCACTTCTAAAATTCTCATCTTCATAAGACATGTAAGCCGGATAATTTTCTTTTTGGGGGCTGCTTTTTCCTGCTGATTCAAAAGGTGTGGAATTGCAATTCTGTATCCATCCTGATGAAGGATTTATTACGTGTACAATTTCACTCATGGTATGCATGCCTTTCCATTCAGTTTCCGGATCACCGCCATCAACAGGTGAGCGCCAGTCAAAATTTGGATTGCGTTTTGGTATCGCATCGCCATGCCAGTAAGCAATATTGCCATACCTGTCTGCATAACTGGTGTTGGTTGTTAACTGCGACATATTCATTGCAGCAGTAAACTCTTTTATATTTTTTGCTTTACACATCTTCCACGATTGCAAAATATATTTTGCTGTATTGTTACTTGCATTTTTAACTGTTACCCAAAGCGAATCATGTTTGGCAACAATTGGCCCATGGTGAGTTTTTTTAAAAATAAAAATTTTACTTTTTAATTCATTTTCTTCTTTATAAAATAATGTATCACTCCAGGTGACAGATCTCTTATACTCTTTTCCATATTGATACAATGAAGGATCAGAAGGGTTATTAAAATGTTCCAGGTAAACATCTTCATAATCAGATGCAGTGTTTGTGTGAGACCATCCAACATTTTGATTAAATCCGCTCCAGATATAAAAATTACCAAATATGGCAAAGCCGGAAACATTCAAACCCTGCCGGCTTATTAAATGAGCTTCGTAGCGTTGCCCGTCACCAAAAAAAGCTACATGCGGATTGATAAGTAACATACTTTTTCCACTGGTAGTTTTGGATGGCGCAAGTGCCATAGTGTTGGAACCACTTTCTTTTTGCTGCAGCCATTCATTAAATTCTTCTGATCTTGTTTTATCAGAGAAGGCAAAATTATTTTTCATTTCATTTCTTGCAATACCATGACTGGCAGGGCTTGCCGGTGATGTGATCAAAAAGAACCATGGTTCATAATGATGCAGTAATCTTTGTTCTGTTTCAGGATGTTTATATAAATAATAATTTATTGCAGAAGATGCTGCATTGCATAAACTTTTTAAAAACGGATCTGCGTCGCGATATAAATTCTTTCCTTTTTGTACGCATTCAAACAAAGCAATTGATGCATCACTTTCTAAATTTTTTTCGCCATACAATTCGCTGGTTCTTCCTAAACCGCGTATGAAAGTTTCTTCCAGTTGCCAAAAATTATCTTCGCATTGTGCATACATTAATCCGAATGCACAATCGGCATCTGTTTTTCCATAAATGTGCGGCACGCCCCAATTATCGCGGATGATAGTAATATTCAAAGCCTGGCGCTGCCAGTTTTGTATTTCCTCTTTACCTGCTGACTGAGAGAATAATTGTAATGGAAAAAATAAAATTATAAAATACCCTTTGCTTATATACGATCTTATTTTATTCATTTGTGTTTTAAAAAACTAAGATAACATAAACAGGAGGACTGTAGCAAAATTCAATTTACCGGCGTAATAATTTTTGCAGGATATCTAAGCACTTATTGCGTAACTGGGTTCGATTTTTTTATCTATATTTTTTTTATACTTATTATTAATAACTTCTTCCATTGGTATATCAAACACTTTGCTTTCTACCCACGATATAATATCGAGGTAAGCAAATGACCGGGTTTCAAAACGATTTTTTTCCAGATGTTTTATTTTCTGCAGAAATTTTTCCAACTCAGGTTTTAATTGTTTGGCGTTAACCTTTGATGAGTATCGTAAAAATTTAAACATCTCTTCTTCAACCACTGTAAGATTTTTCATCCTTGCCATAAAACGGTACACAGATTTTATAAGCGAATCGAGTATCTCTTCATTGCCCAATTCATAATGGCAAAGCAAATGCATAAGCCGTGCATAACATTGCAGATCGTTACGCAGACCCGTTTGTGTATCATTAATTATTTTATGAAGAAAATCAATTGCCGTTGAATATTGTGCAGCGCCAAAATAAAGAGTAGCAATTTTATAATTAAACACCATGATCCTGTGGCTATCCACATACAGAGAATATTCTTTCAGTTTGCATTCTACTTCAGCAACGATAGATAATCCTTTATTAAAATCACCCTGCATAATAAATTGATTGATCCTTGCACTGTTTATATAAATAGAAGTATGTGTGCGAAAATTATCATGCAGGTTAGCCTCAGGTTTTTTGGCAAATTCTTCAAACTGGTGCAAAGTAATTTTAAACTGTTTAAAATTCCTAAGCACAAAATGTGCGTTAAGCAAATTGTGCATTCCTTTTATGTAGTGTCCTGTTTCAACAGCATACATAACTTCATTGTCAGTAAAAAGGTTGATCCATTTTTGACTGTACCGATAATACATTAAAAAATCCTGGCGGATAAATGCATACCAGCTAAAGCTTTGAAATAAATAAAGCTTTTCATAAAAGCCGTTTATGGCATGTGGATCTTCCGGTAATGAATTTTTAAAAAATTGTTTGATATCTTTTTCATCCTCTTCATTGCGGGCATGGCCATTTTTTACATACCAACGATAAAGCAAAAGCGCTAAATTAGAAAGGCGTGTTACGCGATAAATGTGCCCGCTTATCTCATCTGCTTCCTCTGCAAGTATTTTTGTTTTTTCCAAAGTGCTGCGGGTAATATGAAGCGTTTCAATTTTCTTTTCCAAAGAAATAACCTGCACAAGAAAATTAAATTTATGATTTGCCTTCGCCAGGTCTTTTGCTTTTTCCAGGATATTTAAGCTTTGCAGTTTTAATCCTTTATTATAAAGCAGGCGGGCATTATCCAGATGTTCACTTAACTTTAGATCGGTGTTGTCGGTGGTCTTTAATAATCTCAGGCTGGCGAGTACCTGTTTGTATAAATGCGTTTTTAAATTATACAGTTGTGGCTTGGTAACGCCGGTAAGTTTTTTAAGTAAAACCTTTTCATCATACTCCGGCATTTTATCCAATGCATCAAACAGGCGAATGATCTTAAGATCTTCTTTAGCTGAACTTCTTTTTATATAAAGCTTAAAATGTCTTTTTTCTGATTTCTCCAGCGAGCTTATCAGTTGAAATAATGTATCTGAAAACGGGTTGGGCATCATTAATAATTTATCGTGAAACGCTTACCTGTAAAGCATTTTAAAAATTTGTACTCCTCTTTGGCATTATCAAACAAGCCATAACTTGATTAGTTGCAAAAAACATGGCAACGTATTTTTGTTAAACAATCAGTTATTAAAAACAGCAGCAATTGTTAAAGCGGGTAAGTAAAACCCAGGATAATAATAAGAAGCGTAACTGACACCAACTACTATCAAAGATTTTCATATAGCAATCAATCGTTGAGGTCGTCCCGTTTCTACGGGAGGACCTTTTTTTGTAGCTATACAAAGGTAATTTTTTACAGGCAAAAGGAAAAATTTTTAAACTTTTATTAATAAAAAAACTTGCCGATCAACATTGATCAGCAAGCTGTAATTAATTCATTAAGTTTTTGGCGTCCGGTTTTATTTAAAGTTTAGCTACTATTATTTCCTGAACTTCACGGGTGCTGCGGGTTACATTATAAATATACTTCTCATGCGTTTTTACACTTACTATTTCAAAGTGCACATTAAATGTATTATATAAATCTTCATTAATATCCAGTTGATATTTTCTGGAAACATTTGTCCCTTTTAATGTTTCGGAATAAAGAATATCCCCGTTTCCGTCTTTTACTGTTACCAAAAACTCGCCTGCCTCAGCATTATTTACTTTTAACTCAAACATCGGTTTCTTATTAAGACTGCTTATAGCTTTTAGTTCTATAGGATCCTGATGCGGAGTGTTAGCAAATACTGTTTGTGCAGATCCCATGATAAAAATGCTGAATAATCCCATGGTGATCATTTTTGTTTTTTTGATTGCTGTTTTCATAAATTTAATTTTTACATTAATAATTTGTTTTCTTCTTTTCATATTAGCAATCATAGTGTAAAAATAGACTGGTGAAAGTTGCAATACAAATCAAGTTATTGCAGATTTCTGCATCTTAAACATGCTATTTATTTTTTAAAATATATGCTGGCACTGGGTTTCATAAAAAATAGCCATGATGCCCAAATGGTATAAACATGATGATTATAAGCAAACGATGTGGGAATGATTAATCTTTAAAAGCAAAATCACAGTTAAAAAATATCAACGGGAGAAATCAGTAACACACTTTGCTGTAATATTGGTGGTGATGAAATTTTTACTAAAGTTTAAAGCGGCTTTATTCTTTTCATGTTTTTTGTTACTTGCCAATTTAGTAAGCAGCCAGATAATTATTTCAGGTACTGTTTACGATTCTACAAAATTATATGTAGTGCCGGGTGTTATTGTAAAAAGCACAGGTGGCGGTAGTACAATAACCGATTCGTTGGGCGTATACCATATTAACACTACTGAGAAAGATTCTATTTCATTTTACTACGCTAATAAGCCAACGCAAAAATTTCCTGTTAGTACGATCGGCAATTATAATGACTTTGATATTTCGCTGCGGGTACATCTTTTTGAAAAATACAGGATCTTAAAAGAAGTAAAGATCTTCACTAAAAATTACAGGCAGGATTCTGCAGAGAACAGGCTTACTTATTCCAATGTATTTAATTACCAAAAGCCGGGATTAAGTTCTACTTACACGCCGGGATCGCCGCCGGGCCTGGATCTTGATGAGCTCATTAATATTTTCCGCTTCAGAAGAAATAAAATGAACCTTGCTTTTCAACAAAGATTAATGCAGGAAGAAGAAGACAAATATGTCAATTACAAATTCAATACAACGCTCTTAAAAAGAATAACAGGATTAACCGGCGCATCACTTGATAAATATAAATTGTTATTCCGGCCTTCTTACGAATTTGCTGCAATAGCTACTGAGCTTGAGTTTTACGAGTATATTTTAAACACTGCCGATAAATTTAAAAAGCAGGAAGGCATAAACTAAATTTGCTTTTAGAATTTTCTTGAATGAGTATCCATAAATATTTTTACGGATGCATACCAATTATACAATGTTGATTTGCGGCTGTTGGTAATAAAATTATTGAGTTGTGAGTATTGGAGTAAAGCTGCATTGTATTTTTTTACTTCGTTATTATAGTTCAATATTTCTGCCTCTGAATGTTTCCTGGCAGATTTTTTTTCAAATTCTTTTTTGATTGTAAAAAAATTTTCTTCGAGCACAAAAAAATCTTTCACCTTCGGAAGGTCTGACTCCGTAAGCTCTTTGTAAAAATTTAATACATCGCGGCAACTGAATTTTAATGCCGGGTCACCATCAAAATCCTTTATAGAATCAAGTTGTTTCATTCCATCAATTGAGCATTGCAGCAATGCTGTTCTTCCCTGTTCAATATCGTTTGCTTTTTTCGCTTTTATAGCTTCAGTAATTTCATCATCCTGCGAACGGCATTTATTAAATACAGTAAAAACTTTATCGCGGTGATTATTTAATCTTGCTGTAGCCGTATCATTTACCTGGGCAAAACAGAAATGATAAGAAAAGAAAAAAACAAGTAAAAAAAGTTTGTATTTCATTGTAGTGGATGATGCGGCTATAGATCTTTAGCTGCAATTTTTTTAATGTTTCCTTTTTTATCAGAGATAATGAGGTGGCCATTATTTTTTTTCTCTTCTGCGATAAGTTTTTTTATTCCTTTATCCAAAGCAGTCTGAATCTTATCGCTTAAATCTTCTTTTATTTTAATGCTATTCATTCGCCAATAATTTTATACAATACATCAAAGTTAAAAATTTCCCTGTCACCCTGAATATATTTAGCAACTAATTGATACCTAGCTTCTGAATTATTGTATATGTACCACGAATCTGCAAGTTCAGCATAAACATTAAAGTTTTGCAGTCCTTTTGCATACCGCCGCTCAATAACATCGGGGGGAATATTATGGTCCCCTTTTCTTACTCTTGATGCGACTCTTTCTTTTGCAAGATTGTAAGAATTAAGCCATACAAAAAACAATGTGATTGAATAACCCTGCATTTTTGCCTGATTCAAAAAATTTAAATAGGCTAATCCCGAAAGAGTAGTTTCAAATGCAAAACTTCTTTGCTCTATAATTAATTGTTCAAGTCTTTGCAGCATAATTCTTCCGGATTGAAATGCAACACCCTCGGGATTAAGAGGAGAAAGCCCTTTTGCAATTTCATCAGCATTTACAAATTCTACAGTCTTAAATACTTCAGGCAAAAGATTATACGCTGCCGTTGTTTTTTCGGCACCATTTGGACCTGCAATTATAAAAATATCTGGCATTAATAATTTATTAATTTCTGTATCACTTTATCCAATCTTGCCTTTGCCATAAAATTTTTTTCCAGTTCTAGATTAAAAGGGATTGGTGTATCCAGCGACGCACAACGCATAACAGGAGCGTCTAAAAATTCAAAACAATTTTCATTTATCCATGCTGATATTTCGCCGCCGATGCCGCCGATAAGCGTGTCTTCATGCAGCAGCAAAATTTTTCCTGTACTTCTCACGGCTTCTTTTATTGCCGGATAATCCAAAGGTAATAATGTTCGCAGGTCTACTATGTTAATTGATATTTCCGGATGAGCTTCTGCATATTCTATCGCCCAATGAACTCCGGCGCCATAAGTAATAATGCTCACATCTTCTCCTACTCTAACAACTTTTGCTTTGCCGATTTCTGTTTCATAATATTCTTCCGCAACGTTTCCTGTAACACTCCTGTACAACGCTTTGTGCTCAAAAAACAAAACAGGATTGGGATCATTGATGGCTGCGATCAGCAACCCTTTTGCATCTTCAGGCGAAGATGGATAAACTACTTTTAATCCCGGCGTATGAACAAACCACGCTTCATTACTTTGACTGTGAAATGGCCCTGCGCCTACACCTCCGCCTGTAGGCATACGAATTACAACATCCGCATTTTGTCCCCAACGGTAATGTATCTTGGCAAGATTATTTATGACCTGGTTAAACCCTACAGTTACAAAATCTGCAAACTGCATTTCCATTACACTTTTATATCCTTCTAAACTTAATCCTAATACAGCGCCTACAATTGCACTTTCGCAAAGCGGTGTGTTGCGCACTCTGTCTTTTCCAAACTCTTCTACAAAACCTTCTGTTATTTTAAATGCGCCACCATATTCTGCAATATCCTGTCCCATTAAAATTAAGTTTGGGTGTTGTTGCATGCTTTGATGAAGGCCTTCTTTTATTCCTTCGAAGAATTTCAGCCCCCTATCCCCCGGAGGGGGAAAATAAAAACTATTTTCTTTTTGAGTTGGAGCATACACATCTTTTAACTCATCGTCAATATTGTAACTTTCGGAAGTCCCTCCACCGGAGGGATTTAGGGAGGCTTCAATATGCGCTTTAAATTCGTTTCTTATTTCAGCAATATTTATTTCACTCAAAACTTTTTGTTCTATCAAATACTGCTCATAATTTTTTATTGGATCTTTTTTATTCCACTCTTCAAACATTTCTTTAGGAACATATTTAGTACCGCTGGCTTCTTCATGGCCCCGCATTCTAAACGTCATGCATTCTATCAAATAAGGCTTTTGATTTTTTATACAATATTCCCGCACACCTTTGATGGTGTCGTACACTTCCAGGATATTATTACCATCTATCTGCACACCTTCCATTCCATAACCTTTGGCTTTATCAATTAAATTTTCGCAGCGATATTGTTCATTCGTTGGTGTGCTTAATCCGTAACCATTATTCTCAATAATAAAAATTACCGGCAGATCCCAAACCGCTGCAACATTTAATGCTTCATGAAAATCGCCTTCACTTGTTCCGCCTTCGCCGGTAAATGCCAATGAAACTTTATTTTGTTTTTTAAGCTTGTACGCCAATGCAACACCATCTGCAATTGCTAACTGCGGACCAAGATGCGATATCATTCCGCAGATAAAATGTTCTTTACTTCCAAAATGAAAACTTCTTTCTCTTCCTTTACTATAGCCGCTTTTACTGCCCTGCCACTGCATAAATAATTTTTGCAAAGGCATTTTGCGTGAAGTAAAAACGCCGAGGTTGCGATGCAAAGGCATTATCCATTCATCGGGTTGTAACGCAAGCGTAGCGCCGACTGAAATAGCTTCCTGACCGATGCCGCTAAACCATTTTGAGATCTTTCCCTGGCGCAAAAGGATTAGCATCTTTTCCTCGATCATCCTGGGGGAAAGTAAATTTTTATAGAGATTGATCAACTCATCATCAGAGAGATCTTTACGGTTGAAATGCATTACAGGAATGTTTTTTATTAACGTATCTAAAGAAATAAAATATCAATCATCATCTTCTATTGCACCCGAAAAAGTGTAATAGAATTGTGTTAATTCTAATTGCGTCTTTATATACTTCTCCTTATTTCCAAACCATTGTAATACTTCTTCTCTTAGAAGCTTAGTTGGTTTATTGCTAATGAATGATAGGATGTCCATGGGTATAAGAAAAAAATTTTTACAATATTATGTTTTTGAGCATTGGCATTTACATAAATGATAGCCTGAGTAAACTGGCTGTCTTTTGCAATTTCAATTCTTTTAAATGTTCTGTAAAAAAGATTCCCGCTGCGATTATACATTTTGTTATAACCCATAGCATAAGAAGTAAATAATCTTTTAAAGGTCATTTCAGTTAAGGTATTAATGTTATTGTCAATCAAAAATTGCCTTTCTGATTTTGTTTGTTCTTTTAATGGCAATGTTGTAAGATGTGAAACAATGCTTTTCTGTTGTTTTATTTTAATAATAAAGTGAAAGTGATTGGGCAATAAACTCCAGGAATATGTATCAGCTATTGGGGATATATAAAATAAATACTGTTGTAAAAAGTATCGGTAATTTTCATTAGTACGAAATAATAATTCTCTATTATTTGTTTTGTTATAAATGTGATATATATTTTCATATTCAAACTCTGCAAGATACTTTGGATTTACAGGCATTGTATGATTTATTGATTGTTTGTAGAGTTTTGTAGAGTTTACACCTTTTAAAAGGTGTAAACTCTACAAAACTGCATATTGCGAATTTCAACTATTCAGCGTAAAAAACAAGATGGATTATAAAGTCCATTTCTTTTGAAGCTTTTGAATGATAGTTGATGCTACAGAAAGTAAAAGACCAAAAATAAATGCCCACCAAAAACCATCTATTTTAATTCCGGAAACAAATTTATCTGCCAATAGAATTATCAAAACATTTATCACCAAAAGAAAAAGCCCAAGGGTAATAATGGTAAGGGGTAAGGTTAATATAATGAGCAGTGGCTTTACGATAGCATTAAGTATCGCAAGCACCAACGCAAAAATTATTGCTGTGCTAAATAAATCTATGGCTATGTGTGGCTTTAATAGTATTGACAATACATATACCACTACAGCGGTAATAAGTAAATTGATGATCCATCTCATAGTTAATAATTTAAACAGAAAGCTACTTTAAATTACAACCAACTCAAAAAATTCTTCGGGAATAAAATATTTTTCTGCAAGTTGTTTTAACTCCTCTGCAGTAATATTTTTTATGGTATTCATTGAATCATTAAAATAATTTTCATCCAGGTTATTAAGGATAAGATTTTTCCATCGGTTAATAATTTGAAACGGCCCGTCAAGGTCGCCGAGGTTGCTGCCCATCATATAATTTTTCACCAATAACAATTCTTCATCATCCACCAATTCTTCTTTTAATAAATTCATTTCTTTATACACTTCTTCAATGGTTGCTTCGCAAACATCTTTACCGGCTTCGGTACTTATCATCCATGCGGTTTGCTGAATATGGTTTTGTAAATAACTGTGTATGCCGTAGGTGTAACCTTTTTCTTCCCTGATGTTTGCCATGAGCCTCGAACCAAAAAAGCCACCAAATAAAGTATTTAATATCATCGCCTTTTTAAAATCGGGATGATGGCGATTAGGGAATGGACGTGCAATGCGAATGGCTCCCTGCACTCCATTGGGATCATTGGTCACTCTGAATTTTTTTTGCGATTCCGCTGTGGGAATATTTTTGGGATATAGAATTGGTTCGTTAAAATTAAGGTCGCCAAAAAAAATATTTAATTGTTCTTCAAAATCATCCGGCAATTTGCCGGCAGCAAATAATATACATTTTCCTTTCAGGTAATGATCTTTATAAAAGCCTCTAAGCTGTTCGGCAGTTAATGCATCATATGCTTCTACCGTGCTGAATTTTCCATACGGATGATCTTCTCCATACAGGTATTTATCAATTAATCTATTCGCAACAAAATCTCCTTTTTGTAAATTAACGGAGAGCTGTTGTTTGCTGTTTTGCACCAGGATCTCAAGTTCCTGGTCAGGGAAAATTGAATCAGTTAATATCTCACGGATAACCGGCAACAGTTTATTTAAATACTTTGAAAGGCAATGCAGGGTGAGGGTTGCGGTTTCATGATGACACGCACGGTTTAAATAAGCGCCATAATATTCAAAGTGCTCATTTATCTGGAACGCAGTTTTTTTAGAAGTGCCATTCTTTAATAAATTATTAGTGATGGCTGCCACCAAATTTTTTTGTTCGTAACTATTGCCTGCATAAAAAACAAATTCAAGCATCATTACTTCTTCCACACCTGCATTTATTGCATACACAGGAGCATTGTTTTTTAAAACAATTTTTTCGTAAGGTTTTAATGTGAGATTAAAATCAACGGCATCTTTTATCGGGGGAGATTGGGTTCTGTTTAGCATATTAAAAAGATTCTAAAAAATCAAAGGAAGCAGGTAGTTGTTTTGACTGATGGTAAACAGCAATTATATAAACTTTATTAGTTTGAATAATATATAAAACACTGTATCTTTTAATAAGCACTCTTCTTACTTTATAGATTTCGGTTTGATAAATTACCATACCTGCTTCAGGAAACTTGAGTAGCTTTTGAACAGATAAGTAAATTAAGTTGATAATTTTTAACGCATAATATTCAGAATCTATCGAGATATAATTTTTAATATCAGCAAGATTATTTTTGGCTTCTGTTGCCCAGATTATTTCTTGAACCATGAGTTAACTACATTCTTCATTTCTTCATTAGAAATGATATTTCCATCTTCAACATCTTTTAAACCTCTTTCAATTTTTTCAAGCAATACAATTCTTTCAAGCAATACATCTATGTCCTCAAAGTTATCTTCAGGCATTGCTCTAATACTCTCTATTATTTTTTCTTTATTTAACATAGAAATGCTTTTCCCAAAATTACAATTTAGTTTTCTGCTTCTATCTTAAATAATAATTTCTTTTGATGGTATTATTTGATCCATTTTTTAAATTTTTTCTTTACCTGTTCGGAAGTATAAACTCTTCCCTCTTTTATAGCCTGTTCTGCCTGTTCTAATTTTTTTTCTAAAATTATCCTGTAAAAAATTTCGTTTGTGTCTTCCGGAGATAGGTGTTTTGTTATTTTAGCTACTTCTTCTTTTATATTTTGATGAGGCATAGCTTACAATTTAGTTCTCTGAATAATAATACAAAGTGCTGCTGTTATTCTCTGTAAAAATATTTTTACATTCCTGTTGAATATCCTCTGACGTTACTGCGTGGTAATGCTCCAGTTCTTTATTCATAAGGTCTGCATCACCCAGCAATTCATAGTTCGCTAAACTGCTTGCACGGCTCATCAAAGGCACATCTTCAAAGGCCATTAGGCTTTCGGTTTTGTTCTTTACTTTTTCCAGCTCGGCTTCGCTTACCAATTCGTCTTTCATTTTTTGTAGTTCTTCCTCAATTGCTTTTTCTGCATCTTCCATCTTCACTCCTTTAATTAGTTTGCCATCAATTGCAAGCAGACCGGCATCAGCACTTCCAAAATGAAAGCAGTTAATGTTGCTGAACAATTGTTTTTCTTTTACAAGACTTTGATACAACCTTGAAGAACCGCCGCCGCTCAACAGATCTGTTATCAGATCGGCTGTGTAATATCTCATATCAAGTCTTGAATAAATATGCCAGCATTTATATAAAGCATCCAATGGCACTTTTGCTTTTACTTCCATCTTGCGTGGGGTCGTTTGTTTCGGCTCCTGTGGCAGGTTGCGTACATATTTTTCTCCGGAAGGAATATCACCAAACCATTTTTGTGCAAGCGCTTTTACCTGCTCTACTGTTACATTTCCTGCGACACATAAAATGGCGTTAGCAGGAGTATAATGTTTACAAAAAAAGTTTTTTACATCCTGCAATTGTGCATTCTCTACATGGCTTAATTCTTTACCAATTGTCATCCAGCGGTAGGGATGAACTTCATAAGCAAGGGCACGCATTTTATGCCAAACATCCCCGTAAGGTTTGTTTAGATAGTGTTCTTTAAATTCTTCAACTACTACTTTGCGCTGCACGTCTAAACTTTTTTCATCAAATGCGAGAGACAACATGCGATCACTCTCCAGCCAGAAAGCAGTTTCTAAATTTTCTGTTGGCAGTTGAATATAATAATTGGTAAGATCGTTGGTAGTGTAAGCATTGTTTTCTCCGCCGGCCATTTGCAACGGCTCATCATAAGATGGAATATTTATACTTCCACCAAACATCAGGTGTTCAAATAAATGCGCAAATCCGGTCTGGGCAGGGTTTTCATCCCTTGCGCCTACATCGTACATCACATCAAGTACAGCCATCGGCGTAGTAGCATCAACATGAACGATAACACGTAAACCATTATCCAAAGTAAATTTCTCAAAATGTATCATGGCGGCAAAATTCAATTAATTAAGTTCTACTTCCCAAAAAGTTTTATTGAAAAAATGCTAAAATATTTTACCCGGTTTAAAATTTATAATAACAGGCAGGCTTTCTCTCATGATCAAAACCTTTACTTTACCATTATCCGATTGCAAAACATTTTTGTATTGATTTATATCATTACTGAAATTATTATTAACCGCAAATATCACATCACCCTTTTTAAACCCGGCCTTAAATGCAGGCGTGCCCTTTATTACATCTTCTATCAGTATTTTTCCGTCAACGAAATAAATGCTCATTCCTGTGTACGAATAATCGAAAGGGTCCCTGTAATGAGTATTGGGTAAAAGATGTATCTCTCTTTTTTGATAATTAAAAATCATATTGAACCTTCGTAAAATATCATTGCCTATCAGGCCGCCAAGGTATGGATAGGAAGTAACATTAAATTCATCATCCAGGATATGCGTGGGTACCCGCCGGAAAGTGTAAGGCCCAATTCTCACTTCTTTTACAATTGTTATCACCATTCTTTTTTTGCCGCCAAGCCCCTGCGCATCTATGGGCACAGGTACCCTTGATTTTTTAATAAAATTGCTGTCATCTGCAAAGTCTTTGCTTAATAAAAAAGAAAGGCCGGCACCGGTATCCATGTAAAAATTATCGATCACGGTTCTTGAATCTTTAATACGCAATTGCTGTATAGGCAAGGCTGTGAACAAAGGATGCAATAAATATCCGCCCGAAGGATAACGAATGCTTCCCTGTTCAAACACTTTGATCTCTGAACTGTCAAAATCAACTTTTACAATGTACTTGCTAAAAAAAGTATAGCCGATGATGCCATCTATCCTAATCCCGTAAACACTGCTAAGTATGTCGTAATTATTTACATAAAAATCCAGGCCTTTAATATGCAGGCCGGGTAAATTAAGATCATTGTTCTTTGCAAAATCCACTTCGCGTATTCCGGCAATACCATTGATGGTTCTGCCGGAAGGCGAATGAAAAATATTATATTCTATGCAGGTTGCTGAATCCAGTGAGATACCTCCGCTGCCGGTATCTAAAATAAAATTCATTGTATCATGAATATGATTCAGGGTTGCCCTTATAAGAATTACACCCCCGGTTAATTGTTTAAAAGGGAAGCTGGTAATATATTTTGCAGGCCTTTCTACAAACAGTTCCTGTGCGGTTGCGGAGAAGCTGAAAAGGAAAAATAAAATGTGAAATAAAATCCGTTGCATTTGCATGGTCCAAATTACAAGTTAATGCATGTATTTTTGCACCACTAATATGAATTTATCAACCGTTTTTAAAAAGGCCCTCAATTTTGAATTCCTTTCTGTGGAAGAAGGCATGTTTTTGTTTAACAATGCTGCATTAACAGAACTTATGCTGGTGGCTGATGAGCTGAGAAAGAAGCAGGTGCCCCATGGAAAAGTTACATGGATAATTGACCGCAACCTTAACACCACAAATGTTTGCATAGCCAATTGCAAGTTTTGCAATTTCTACAGGATACCCGGCCATGCCGAGGCTTACATAACAGATATTGAAACATACAAAAGAAAGATCGATGAAACTTTTAAATATGGCGGCGAACAACTTTTGTTGCAGGGCGGCCATCATCCTGATCTTGGATTAAGTTATTATGTTGATCTTTTTAAAAAATTAAAAGAGCTATATCCAAATTTAAAATTGCATGCATTAGGGCCGCCGGAAGTGGCGCATATCACCAAGATCTCAAAGAGCACACACCGCGAAGTATTGATGGCATTAAGAGAAGCAGGCCTTGATTCGTTACCGGGACCGGGTGCAGAAATATTAACCGACAGGGTGCGCCGCCTGATAAGTAAAGGAAAATGCGGCACACAGGAATGGCTTGATATTATGACCGAAGCTCATAAACAACACATCACCACTTCTGCAACGATGATGTTTGGCCATGTGGAAACCGTGCAGGAACGTTTTGAACATTTGGTTAAGCTTAGAGAAGTGCAGGCAAAAAAACCTGAAGATGCAAAAGGCTTTCTTGCATTTATCCCATGGACCTTCCAGGATGTGGATACCTTACTTGCGAGAATACGTGGTGTACATAATTTAACCACACCCGAAGAATATATACGCATGATTGCGATGAGCCGTATCATGTTGCCGAATGTAAAAAATATACAGGCGAGCTGGCTTACTGTTGGCAAACAGGTTGCACAACTTTGTCTGCACGCAGGCGCCAACGATTTTGGAAGTATAATGATAGAAGAGAATGTTGTAAGCGCTGCCGGTGCTCCTCACCGCTTTACCAGCTCAGGCATTCAGCAGGCCATAAGAGAAGCCGGCTTTGAACCTCAACTCCGTAACCAGCAATACGAATTTAGAAAGATGCCGGAGGTAATGGAAGAGCAGGTGATAGCGTATTAAGGTGAATGATGAATTTAAAACGGAAGTTCTTCTTTTATTATTATTTGCTTTTTTATCAATCCTTTTTTTAGCTGATGATAGCTTATTCTTTTTGATGAGCCTTTTACACGATAACATAATTTACCCTGGTGAATTTCTTTTTGCAGTATCTGTTGTTTAGGAAATTGGTAAACATTTTTCCAATCAGCGAAACCAATTTGCAATTGCACATCCCAATATTTTAGAATGATCATTTGTATAAATTTATATTGAAAGCTAATTGATTTTTGTACAGGAAGGTGCGTATATTTATGAGATTGTGTGCAATTACAGTTTGACACAGCGTTCAGTTGCAAGTACCAAGACAAACATTACTTAGACAACTTTCGCTGTTTTCCATTGGACACACCGGGTAAGCCGAAAACCGCATATCGAAAGAGTAGGCAAAATAAAAAATGCTTTATGAAGAAATTACTTTTAGGCTCTACTGCCTTGACAATCTTTGCAATCTCTATCATCATTTTTCAAATCAGTTGTAAAAAAGTAGATGATGCGTTGAATTATGCACTGAATTTTGAAGGAGTATTTGCCAGTGCTAACGGGAACGAGATTGTGCTGGAAACTGAACCGAGTAATAAAGGCAGTGGAAAGTTTACAAAGATTGGAACATCTACGGTTGGTTTGGGTGTTGGAGATTATTTTTGTAGTGATATGGAAAGAGTTAATGAGAATACATGGAAAGGACAGGTAAGAGAAACTTCGGGCGGGTCATTTAACTTTTTGACATATGGTGAAATTAGTATGAATGATAATGGAAATTTACTGACGATTAGTCCAAATGGCGGAGCCATTTATAACTATACCAGAGTAAGCAGTGGAGGTACAGGTGGTGGTGGCACAGGAACAAATACTGAAATTTTGGTTAATCAATGTGTATCGGGTAGCGTTGGAGATAAAAAGATTTTCCAATTTAATGTACCGGCTAACGTTACAAAAATGGAAATAAAAACTTTTGAAGAAACCGGCACCTGCGACAGGAATGCTGCTGATTTATTTGTCAGAAAAGGAAGCCAACCAACAATTACGTCAACTACACCTTATGTATGGGTGGCAGACCCAGGTGGTGCTGGTATTAAACCCAATCGGGAAGATGAATTATGTGTATTTAATAATCCCGGTTCAGGTACATGGTATGTTATGCTGTTTGGCTATAATACCTTTTTCATTTCTAAGTTAAAAATTACGATTACGAAATAATGCACAACTATAAAATCCCCCACATTGGCAAGAATGAGGAGTTGGCTTGCAGCTTGGCTTCTTGTGTCTATAAAAGAAGCACAAATCAAAGTTAGCCATATGACAAAGTTTTTACAGGCACAAGATGCTTTGCACATTACCTCTGCCTCAATCTTGCGCCAGGCTTGG
>DATCOF010000153.1:0-2130 GCA_036564845.1 Chitinophagaceae bacterium
CTACCTGCCTTGTAAGATCAGTGGCAGCGTAGCCTTGCGGGTTTTCCTGCGGCGTATCCATGTAGCGCTCTGTGTACATGATCTCATAATAACTCCAGTCAGTTACAGGTCCGCCGGCAACAGCAGCTTTAAAAACATCAGGATGATTCAACATAAAATCAACGGTATTAAATCCGCCAAAGCTCCAGCCAAACAGTCCCATATTTTTTTTAGCAACATACCGCAGGCTTTGCAAAAAACCAACAGCGCTCATCATATCTTCCATCTGCACATCGCCTATCTTTCTAAACATCGCCTGCTCAAAAACTTTACCACGATTATCGCTTCCTCTTGTATCAACAGTGAAACAAATGTATCCTCTCTCCGCCATGTATTGAAACCAGTAATCGGATGCACCGCCATTCCATCCTGCATTTATTAATTGCACATGCGAGCCACCATACCAATAAACAATAACAGGATATTTTTTTGTGCTGTCGAAATTAACGGGCTTATACATTCGGCAATACAATTGTATTCCGTTACGGCTATTTATAGTAAACATATTCATCTTTCCCAAACCAAAGCCAGACAAAGGATTGGGAGCATTGAATAACAATTTTGTTTTTGCAGATCTTACATCTACCAATTGTATTGACCTTGGAACATCAGCTGCACTGTAATTATCAATTACCGAATTGCCGGAAGTGCTTATCTCCACCGTATGCACCATTGCGCCGGGTGTTAACCGTTTTGATATTCCTGTTCTTAAATTTATTTCGTATAAATTTTTTGTGATGGGAGATTCTTCTGTTGATGTGTACATTACATTTTCACCGGTGCTGTCAAATCCTTTTACATCCAGCACTTCCCAATTGCCTTTGGTTAATTGTTTTAAAAGAACACCATTAAGACTGTAGAGATACAAATGATTCCATCCGTCACGGTTGCTTTGCCAAATGAATTGCCATGGCGTATTTTTTACAAACAACATCGGCACTAATGGCTCAACATATTTTTCATCATGTTCTTCAAAAACAGTTTTCATAAAAGCGCCAGATGCAGCTTCGTATTGATTCATCTGCAAATAATTTTGCGCCCTGTTCAATACAGCTACAAAAATATATTTATCATCGGGGCTCCATGCGATGTTGGTGAGGTATTGCTCTGCAGGCTCTCCTGTTTTTAAATAAACAAGCGCCTGCGTTTCTGCATTATAAATACCAATTGTTACATGATGACTTTTATCTCCGGCCATCGGGTATTTTATGTTTACGTTCTTTGCAGGACGCTGGCTCCAGTCGATGATAGGATAATCTGTTACCATGCTTTGATCCATGCGATAGAAGGCAAGCTGCTTGCCATTGTTGCTCCAGAAAGTTCCTTTCGTAATTCCAAATTCTTCTCTGTGCACTTTAGATGCATACACGACATCATTACTGCCATCGATCGTTACCTGTTTTTCTGAAACGCCGTTGGTAACATACAAATTAAAATTATCTAGATAAACAACATAACCGCCCGAACCTTCTTCTACATTTTCTTTACCTGATATATTTTTATTTATGATGGTCCTTATTTTATTTGTAGACGGATTGATAGCGATCTTATTTTTATTAATGGTCATTATCCATTCTACAGATTGATTGAAATGGATCATCGGCATTACAGATGCAGTGTCACTTCCGCCGGCTTTTAGTTTTTGATTCAGTTGTTCAAGAGAAAGAAAAGGCGCTTCGCCATTCTTAAAATTTGCTCTTACCCAAACATTTTTATCATTTATTTTTTTCAGATAAACATAATCATCAGTGTCATAAACAAATTGTAACTGGCGAAGATCTTCAGGAGCAAGCGTTGTCTTATTGTTTACCAGCGCATCTTCCAGCGTAAGGAGTTTATTTTGGGCAATGCAGAAAAATGATGTTGTGCTAAGAAGAAGAATTAAGACAAGTTTTTTCATCGATGGATTTTTATTAGAGCAAATGTAAACCAGGGAACATATAAAAACAAAGCCTCCGAAGAAGGAGGCTTATATAAATATTATTGGAATATTAATTTCTCACCGGCTTTCCACCTTTCAAAACACTTTGAATTCTTTCAAGCGTTTTCTTTTCACCACACAAACTTAAAAAAGCTGCTCTTTCAAGATCA
>DATCOF010000154.1:0-27766 GCA_036564845.1 Chitinophagaceae bacterium
GACTTGTGGTACAGGAGTAGACTGTCTGAACTGGGATTTATGGGATTAAAGGATTTATGGGAAATTAAATTTTCCCATTTTTATTTTTATGCACTATGAAAATAACAACGGCGTTCCTCCGCTCCCATAAGGTTTTTTACCAAGATGCTCGTAAGCCTTTGGTGTAACTTCTCTTCCACGCGGTGTACGCATTAAAAATCCTTCCTGAATTAAAAATGGTTCATACACTTCTTCAATCGTTCCTGTTTCTTCACCAACAGCGGTAGCAATAGTTGTTATACCTACCGGGCCTCCTTTAAATTTTTCTATTATTACTGAAAGTATTTTGTTATCCATTTCATCAAGGCCATACTCATCTACATTCAATGCTTTTAAAGCATGCTCAGTAATAGCAAGATCAATTACGCCATTGCCCAGCACCTGAGCAAAATCTCTAACTCTTCTCAACAAGCCATTTGCAATGCGGGGTGTGCCGCGGCTTCTGCCCGAAATTTCTGTGGCGGCGTCAGAAGTAATTTTTGTGTTGAGAATGGCTGAAGAACGTAAAATTATTTTTTGCAGCGTAACAGCGTCATAATATTCCAATCGTGATTTTATACCAAACCGCGAAAGCAATGGAGAAGTAAGCAAACCACTTCTTGTGGTTGCGCCAATTAATGTAAATGGATTTAAATTTATTTGAACACTTCTTGCATTCGGGCCTGTATCTATCATAATATCAATACGGTAATCTTCCATCGCAGCATACAAATATTCTTCCACCACATTGCTCAACCGGTGAATCTCATCAATAAACAAAACATCATTCGTTTCAAGGTTCGTAAGTAGCCCGGCAAGGTCACCCGGCTTCTCAATAACTGGCCCGCTTGTCTCTTTAATATTTACACCTAATTCATTGGCAACAATCCTGCTCAAGGTTGTTTTCCCCAGGCCAGGCGGGCCATGGAACAGAACATGATCCAAAGCTTCGCCTCTCAGCTTTGCAGCTTTGATAAAAATGCGAAGGTTCTCAATTATCTGTGCCTGTCCCGAAAATTCTTCAATAACTGCGGGACGAATATTATTCTCAAATTCTTTATCCGCAGCAGTTAGTAATTCCTTGGCCGTATTTAAATTTTGATTAGGCATTTATATATCTTTATGAGCTTTGTAAAACTAAACATTAAAACTAAAATTGATTACAATGAAAATCGGAATTATTGGTACCGGCATTGTTGGTAATACAATAGGTACCGCTTTAATTGCAAAAGGCCATGAAGTAAAAATGGGGAGCCGCGATGCAACAAATGCAAAAGCTGCAGAGTGGACAAATGCAAATGGTAAAAATGCATCACAGGGAACTTTTGAAGACGCGGCGCAATTTGGTGATATTATTTTTAATTGCACAAAAGGCGATCATTCTCTTGAAGCTTTAAAAGCTGCCGGTGAACAAAACCTGGCAGAAAAAATTTTAGTGGATGTTGCCAACCCGCTGGATTTTTCAAAAGGCATGCCTCCAACTTTAACTTTAGTTAATGACACCTCTCTTGGCGAAACGATACAAAATGTTTTTCCTGAAACTAAAGTGGTTAAAACATTAAACACTTTGAGTAGCGCTCTTATGGTGGATCCAAATAAAATTGCCAATGGCGATCATAATATATTTATTTGTGGTAATGATGCCGGTGCAAAGCAAACGGTAAAAGAATTACTTCATGATAATTTTAATTGGAAAACCGAAAACATTATTGATCTTGGCGATATTACCAATTCACGGGGTACAGAGCAGTTGTTACCTATCTGGATAAGATTATGGGGGGCATTAGGTACTTCCGATTTTAATTTTAAAATAGTACGATAACAGTATCTTAATTTATTTACATTTATCAACCAAAGCGTAACCTTTCAGCAGCACATTTCACCATTAATCAAATGCCTATGCTGATTAGCTTTATAACAAAGTAAATTTGTCTTCTTGAAATTAAATCTAAGATATTGGGCATGCCAGATTGCCGGATGGGGAGGATGGACTATGATAAACCTTTTCTTTGTTTATCTGTTTGCCCATGATATGTATTTAAAATCATCTGAGAAAGCACATATCTTTTTAACTGATCTTTTTATTGAATTTGTTTGGGCCATCCTTGCTACTCATATTCTGCGCATGGTATTAAAAAAGATACCGTGGATGCGCATGCCTTCCAGGAAAATAATAATGCTTTTCATTTCTGGAGTATGCTTAACAGGTTTATTATCTTATTATGGCCCTAAAACAACGGCATCTCTTACAAACAGTTCTCTGCTTGATTATGAAAAAAAAGAAGCCCGCAATAGCGCTATAGAAAAGGAAAAGCAATTAAATGTTGCAGGCACTAATTATTATCTTGCCAATCCAAACATACAATCACAGGATTCATCAAAAAATGCTTTGAATTATGCAGCAGCAGCTTTATCAATAAAAAAATCAACCGGGTGGTATAGGAACACTAAAGGTGAATGGCAATACGAAGAGCAGCGCAGAGGCAGGTTTTGGTGGGAACTAATTTTTGCATTTATCCTTGTTGCATTATGGTTATTGTTATACATGGTTTGGCATTTTGTTGAAAAGAACCGTAATGACCAGGTAGACCGCTTAACGCTTGAAAAAACCGTAAAAGAGCTTGAAGTAAAAACCATCAAGTCACATATCAATCCTCATTTTATATTCAACTCATTAAATAGTATCAGGGCTTTGGTTGATGAAAATCCACAACGGGCACGAAAGGCTATCACTGAGCTTTCCAATATTTTACGAAGCAGTATGCAGGTTGAAAAAATGGAAACAGTTCCATTACATAAAGAACTTGATATTGTAAAAGATTATCTTGCTTTGGAACAAATGCGTTTTGAAGAGAGGTTAAGAGTAGAGATGAAAATAGATGAAGATACGCTTGAACAACCTGTACCTCCAATGATGTTGCAGACACTCGTAGAGAATGCCATTAAACATGGAATAAGTAAAAGCATCAATGGCGGATTTGTAAAGATCTGTTCTGATTTTACAAATAACAATCATGAGCTGGTTGTACAAAATTCAGGACAACTAAATGGTGAAGTAAACGACGATGGATTTGGAATAAAATCTACACAGGATCGACTTAGATTTTTGTACCATGGCAAAGCCCGTTTCGAAATTAAAAATGTGAACGGTAATATGGTTGAAAGCAAAATAATTATGCCGGTAAATTATTAAATCAGTCATTAGTCAATTGGTCATTGAGTCATTATATTTTATTCTTATTGACAAATAACTTAATGACTTTAAAATAACTCAAAATAAAAAATCATTTGCAATGAAAGCTATCATTATTGATGATGAACGTTTAGCAAGAAATGAGTTAAAAAAACTTTTAGAAGAATTTCCTGAAGTAGAAGTAATTGCAGAAGCTGCCAATGCCAATGAAGGCATTGAAAAGATTGAAGCCCTTAGCCCCGACCTGGTATTTTTAGATATACAAATGCCGGGAAAAACAGGATTTGATATGCTTATAGAACTGGAAAGAGCGCCACATGTAATTTTTGTAACGGCATATGATGAGTACGCACTAAAAGCATTTGAAGTGAATGCGCTTGATTACCTGATGAAGCCTGTAGAGCCCAAGCGCCTTGCCGATGCTTTAATGAAAGTGAAGCAAAAAGATGAAGAGGAAAGATTATCATATTCAAATATGAACCGCGGTTTGTTGGGAGAGCATGACCAGGTATTTGTGAAAGATGGGGAACGTTGCTGGTTCGTAAAACTTTCTGATGTTCGTCTTTTTGAAAGTGTTGGCAATTATGCAAAAGTTTTTTTTGCCGGGCACAAACCACTTATTTTAAAATCTCTTAACTCTTTAGAAGAAAGATTAGATGATAAAGTTTTTTTTAGGGCAAACCGTAAGCATATTGTAAACCTGAGGATGATAGAAAAAATAGAGCCTTACTTTAATGGCGGATTATTATTGGAAATAATAGGTGGAGAAAAAGTGGAAGTAAGCCGCAGGCAGGCAGTAAAGTTTAAAGAAATGATGAGCCTGTAAAAATTTGATTCCAGATTTATTATATCTTCTACGATTAATTGATAGGACTCCTTAAAACTTATTATGAAAAATTTTTTTCTCCCATTTCTTATAATGGGTTTTGTTTTCTTATTATCGGGCAAGTTATTTGCACAATCAATTGATAAAATTATTAATGCAACGGAAGTTGAAAGAATTGAAAAAGCGCTTTCATCAGACAGCATGCAGGGAAGAAAAGCATTTACACCTGCAATTGATAAAGCAGCAGAATTTATTGCAGCAGAGTTTAAAAAAATTGGCTTACTATATTTTCCGGGATTGAATAATTACCGCCAGGAGTTCAGCATGATCAACGCTAAATTTATTTCTGCCGAAGGAAAATTTGATGACCAACCTTTGGAAACTAAAAATATTCTTGCATTCACTACACAGGCTGATCTTGTTATCAATAATAATTCCGGCTATAAAAAAATTGCACTTCCCTCAGATTCAAATTTTATCAGGAATGCCCGTAAATATATTGGCAGTAATAAAAATTATTTATTGATAGTAGATACCGGAAACGCTGCAAATTTTAATCGCTTGAAAAGATTTAAAAGAGAAACGTTCAAAAAGAATAACAGCGTGATCTTTGTTCTTTCATCTGTTGATCCTAAAAAATATGAGCTTACAATAAAACATGAACTGAGTGAATCAAAACTGGCAAATGTTGTGGGCGTACTTCCGGGGAAAAGCAAAAAGGATGAATGCGTTGTTTTCTCAGGCCATTATGATCACCTTGGTATTGGCAGACCTGATGCAAAAGGCGATTCAATTTACAATGGCGCAAACGATGATGCAGCGGGCACTACAGCGGTTATCATGCTTGCAAATTATTTTAGCAAGCTAAAAAATAATGAACGCACTTTGATCTTTGTTGCATTTACAGCCGAAGAAGTTGGTGGCTTTGGTTCACAATATTTTTCAAGTCAATTAAATCCTGATAAAGTTGTTGCCATGTTCAATATTGAGATGATAGGCACAGAAAGTAAATGGGGAACAAACTCGGCGTATATAACCGGTTATGAAAAATCCGACTTCGGAAATATTTTACAAACCAATTTAGTTGATTCTAAATTTCATTTTGAGCCCGACCCTTATCCAACTCAAAATTTATTTTACAGATCAGATAATGCAACGTTAGCAAAACTGGGTGTTCCTGCTCATACCATCTCCACTTCTAAAATGGACAACGAACCTAATTACCATAAACAAAGTGATGAAATAACAACGCTGGATATGAACAACATGGCAGAAATTATTAAAGCAATTGCTATCAGTTCAAAAACAATTGTAAGTAAAAAAGATACGCCATCAAGAGTTGCAGTCATTAATCAGTGATCATTTTGTCATTCGTCATTGAGTCATTCGTCATTATGTTTAACCCTCAATGACCAATTGACCATTGACAATTGACTGTTTTATTAAACCCTCACAAGCACCGAATGCACAGCAGCAGCCATTTCTGAGATAAGACTTTCATCTTTTTCAATAGCATTGCCAACAACAATTACATCAGCGCCTGCTTTACAATTAAGGTATGCTTTTTCAGGATCGGTAATGCCACCGCCAATAATCAAAGGAACTGCAATTGATTCTGAAACTTTTTCTATCATGCTTTCAGTGATCGGTCTTTTTGCACCGCTGCCGCTATCCATGTAAATTAATTTCATCCCCAGCATTTCACCGGCCATTGCAGTACACATGGCAATATCATTTTTATCTGAAGGCAACGGTGCTGCACCGGAAATGTAAGAAACCGTTGTAGGCGCACCACCATCAATTACGATGTAGCCGGTACTCATTATCTCCAGCCCGCTACTCTTTACAACCGGCGCACTTATAACATGCTGCCCAATGAGCAACTCAGGATTACGGCCGCTGATTAATGAGAGATATAATAATGCATCGGCATATTTCGAGACCTGCGAAGGGCTTCCCGGAAAAAGTACAACAGGGATATCGCAGGACCGCTTGATGTACTGCACACATTCATCTAAATAATTAGAAATAACCAAACTGCCGCCAACTAAAAAATAATCAACCTTTGCTGTCACCGCCAGGTCGATCAGGCTTTGCATTTTTCCATCATTCACTTTATCAGGATCAATTAAAACAGCAAATGATTTTTTACCGTGTCGCTTCTTCTCCGTCAATGAATTGTATATCCTGTTGATCATTTGTTCCAGATTAGTATATGCAAAAATGTAAAATTTTTTTGTCTTATTAAAATTAACGTAAATAATATTACTAAGGTTCCCATTGGCTGAATACTTATAACTTTAGAAGATGATAAATGTTGTGAAAGAATTAAAATTTAAAACAGCAAGAAGCGGCGGAAGTGGCGGACAGAATGTGAATAAGGTAGAAACAATGGTAGAAGGTTATTTTAATGTGCAGGCTTCTCAAATACTTTCGCCGGAACAAAAAGAGTTGATAACAATAAAGCTTGCTAATAAAATTACTGATGAGGGATTTTTACTTGTAAAAAGTCAAACACAGCGAACACAGCTTGGCAATAAAGAAGAAGTAATAAAAAAAATAAATACGCTTATAAACCACGCTTTAATTAAGCCTAAAAAAAGAAAGCCAACCAAGCCATCCAAAGCAGCTAAAGAAAAAAGAATTGAATCTAAAAAAAAGAAAGGCGAAATAAAATCGGGAAGAAAGAAAATTATTTTGTGAGTTGTCAATCTATTCACTATTTATCACTCACCACTCACAACTAACTATTTCTGTCTTGCTTTTATAGTTCCAAAAAATTGTTTCTGCTTATCAATTTCCACTTCCTGATCTTTTTGCGCTTTTAAATTATCTTCTATTTGTTGTTCTAATTTCTTTTTCTTTTTGAAAAGGTCATCAGCATCGTCCTGCAATGATTTATATTTTTTCTCTGCCTTAGTTACAATCTCCTGCTGTGCATTAATTTGCTGTTTAAGATCATAAGCCTCTATTGAAGTTCTCAAATTATCAAGATAGTTTTTGGCATTGCCAATCGTTCTTCTATCTGATGAATCACTCACAAAATTTTCATTACCTGTTGAAATAAGTAAGCTAACAACAGCGATGTCTTTTTCTTTCCGGCTTTTTCTATCCACCTTAAAATAAAGATCATACGGCTGGCTTCCCAACTCCGGTAACACCACACCTTTATAAACTGTATAACCTTTAGTGTCTTTGCCTTTGTATCCCATTTTGTTAAGCTTTTCTTCAATGGCATCGCTTACGGTTTTATCAGGAAAGGTAAATTCACTTTGCACTGCAGGCTTTTGAACATCTTTATAATCTATAAAAACATAACGGGCCTGTGCAGAAACAGTTATAGTAAAAATGAAAAGAGTAATAAGTGTATAAAGTATTTTTCTCATACCTAAATATTTCTTTAAAGATACAAACTTTAAAAAGTGTACGCATTAACCAGAGTAGCTAATTAAAAATTATACAACTAAATTTGATTTTTAAAAGGAAATAATTGAGCATTAAAAAGTTAGCAGGACAAACAGTTTGGTACGGTGCAAGTTCTATCGCAGCAAGGTTTTTAAATTATTTGCTTACTCCCTATCTTACCGCAAAGCTAAGCGGGCCGGGCTATGGAGACGTAAGTGTTATTTATGCGGCTATTCCATTTTTAAACGTATTGTTTACTTACGGGTTGGAAACAGCTTATTTCAGGTTCTCTCAAAAAGAAGAATTTAAAAAAGATATTTACAGCACTTCATCCATTTCCATTTTCATCAGCACAATTATTTTAACAGGACTACTTTTATTATCACATTCTTCATTTGCACATTGGTTAAAATTAGATGCCCATCCAGAATTTATAACTTACAGCACTTTAATAATTGCTTTTGATACGCTAACAACTTTACCATTTGCAAAGCTGCGCCAACAGGGAAGACCAAAAAAATTCGCACTCATACGCATCATTAGTATTTTCATTACAATCTTCCTTACTTATTTTTTTATCTCTATATGTCCAAAAATTGTTGCCGCCGATCATACAGGTTTTGTTGCTAAACATTATGTAAAAAATTATGGTGTAGGATATGTAATCATTGCCAATTTAATTTCTTCGTTTGTTACACTTTTACTTTTATCAAAAGAATTATTTTCTTTTAAATGGAAGTTCAATACAAGAATATGGAAAACAATAATGATCTATTCATTACCATTGATAATTGCCGGCTTTGGCGGAATGATAAATGAAACCTTCGACAGGATAATGCTTTTGTGGTGGGCGCCTGTGCATGGTATTGACGCGGCTAAAAACGAAGTAGGCATTTACAGTGCATGCTATAAACTTTCAATTTTGATAACTCTTTTTATACAGGCTTTCCGCATGGGTGCAGAGCCATTTTTCTTTAAGCAATCGCAGGGAGAGAATCCACAAAGAATATACGCAAGGGTCATGAAATTTTTTGTAATCACCATTACCGTAATGTTTTTAGTAGTTGCCTTATATTTAGATATCTGGAAATATTTTATTCGCAACAAAACATTTTGGGCAGGCCTGAAAGTGGTTCCCATACTGCTTTTGGCAAATATGTTCCTTGGTATTTATTACAACCTTTCCATTTGGTACAAGCTTACACATAAAACAATTTCGGGCGCATACATTACTTTGATCGGGGCGGCTGTTACATTGATCATTAATTTTATTTTCATCCCCTATTACAGTTATATGGCTTGTGCATGGGCTACATTTTTTTGCTATGGAAGTATGATGGTAATTTCATTTGCGTGGGGGCAAAAAGCATATCGCATTCCGTACGCATGGAAAAAATTGTGTGCATATATCATCATTGTAGTGCTTTTATTTTTCGTACATCGTATCGTAATAAATTTCTCCGATAGCAGGTTAGTAAATATTTCAACGGCAACTTTTTTGTTGTTCATTTACTTACTCTTTATTATGAACATCGAAAAAAAAGAGTTTCAAAAATTACCGGTTATTGGCAGATGGTTTAAATAAAAAAAATTGAAAAGATTTCTGCAAAAAATATTAGGACCACTTTTAACCCGCCTTGCTGAAAAAGCATCAGCACCAAAAAAGCAGGATGTATTCAGTTCTTTAAGCAAGCTGCTACGTTATATTAACAGAGACCATAGCAAGAAAGGAATCGTTCTGGAAGTTGATTTCACAAAAGATAAATTCATAATCTTCAGCGATCATCATAAAGGCAATAAAGATCATGGAGATGATTTTGCAAATAATGAACCCAATTATTTAGCTGCGCTTGATCATTACCTGCTTAATAAATTCACTTATATAAACCTTGGCGACGCAGAAGAATTGTGGAAGTATAAACCAAAGGAAGTTATCTCAAAAAATATTACAGCTTTAAGAAGCGAAGCAAGATTTCAGCAGCAAAAAAAATATTATAAAACTTTCGGCAATCATGATCTTACCTGGAAAAATAAACTGGATGTAGATTTTTGGTTCAAGGATATTTTCACTTTGCCTCTACCTGTGTTGGAAGGTATTTTATTAAAAACAACGATCAATGAAAAACCGCTTTCCATTTTTTTAACACACGGACATCAGGGAGATAAAATGAGTGACAACAATGCTTTCAGCACGTGGATGGTGGCGCATATCTGGCGGCCGCTGCAGCGCTACCTGGAAATAAATGTGAATACACCTGCCAAAGATTTCACGCTTCGTGATAAGCATAATATCATGATGCATGATTGGAGCAGCCGCCATGAAAATTTGTTACTTATTACAGGTCATACACATAAACCTGTTTTTGCATCGGGCTTATATTCCGATCATCCCAACAACACAGTAAACGATACTAAAATTGCGGCTGTCGGAAACCAAAGCAAATTAAAACCATCTTACTTCAACAGTGGCTGTTGTTGTTATAATGATGGAGACATAACAGGCATTGAAATATGCGACGGAAAAATTGCATTAATAAAATGGCATTGGGATAAGAATGCCTCTCAGCGTTTTGTTTTAGAAGAAAAGGAACTGACTGAATTAATTAAGGAGTTATAAAAAACTTTCGAATAAAATAATTTTTGGAAAAACTTTTGGAGAGTTTTAAAACTCTCCAAAAGTTGCCCTTCGCCTTACCTATAAATGAAGGAGGCCCTGAGCATACCGGCAATAATGAATGAGAAAAAAATATTACTCAGATAGTAGCTGAATTCAGCAACCGGTTATTTGCATTTATAAAAAACAGGGTTATCAGTACAGAAGATGCAGAAGATATTTTGCAGGATGTGTTTTACCAGCTTGCGGGAAATACAAAACCTGTTGAACAATTAAGCTCATGGCTTTTTACTGTAGCAAGAAATAAAATAACAGACAGCTATCGCAAAAAGAAATCTGAATTACTGGAAGAGATATTTGCAGTGGATGATGAAGATCAATTTTCGTGAGATGAGGTATTATCTTCATCTGATGATAATCCTGAAACACAATACCTGCGAAATCTTTTCTGGACAACATTGCAAAATGCTTTGGATGAATTGCCTGCCAAACAAAAAAATGCATTTATCATGTATGATCTCGAAGATGTTTCTTTTGAAGAAATGTCTAAAACTACAGGCGTAGCAGTCACTACACTTATAAGCAGGAAACGCCATGCTGTCTTGCATTTGAGAGAAAGGCTTGAAACTTTAAAAAACGAATTATTAAAAGATTAATCTACTTCAAATAAAAGGAACTGCGTTTTCTGTAATTTGTCAAAATTATTATCAGAAACAAATACCAATGTCTTATGCCCGTTGGGCAGATCAGGACCAAAAGTTACGCCTTCAATATTGTCAATATAAATTCCCAGGTCATCCATATTTAATAAAAGTTTTTTTGCTGCCGGATGTTTAAAGGATTGCTCACGCAAAGATTGTAATTGAGAGATATCAGAAGCTTCCGAAAGATCAGTAATATAAACACGGATCGTACAGACCGGTCTTCCTGTAGAAAATGAACGTTCGATAATGAGTAATTTATTTTTACCAACAGATAAAATATCCGGAATTCCATTTATTATAAATGCATCCGCAGGAACAGGCGCATGAGCCACAGGCTCTAAACGATATGCAAATTGCTCCACCGGTTTATGGTTTGCCATATTATATTTTATAATTCGTGTATAAGCATCGGATGGCTCTAAGCCTGCGCGGGGGCCATCTTCGTACAAAGGCTCTTCAACACTTATGTACATTGTTTTAAAATTATCCGCGAATGCCAGTCCTTCAAAAACTCCGTTTTGTCTCGGCCCTTTTTGTTCTGCAGAAATAATTGTTTGTGGCGCTAATGAAAACGTATCAATGTATTTTCCATCTTTCTTAATAATTGTTATTGCAGGTTGTTCTATTACTGTGTCCTTGCCGGTAATTCTTTCGCCTTCGCTTGTCCAGACAAATTTATTGATCACAGGGTCATAACGCAATGCTTCCGGATCAGGCGCATGAGCAGGATCTTTTTTTCTTTCGGGATAGGCGCTGCCATTAGGTTGTAATAATGTAGTAACATTTACAAACTCAACATTGCTGATACCCGCTTGCGAAAAATTTATTTTTGCCGTGTAAAATCTTGCAGGATTTATTTGTGAACGGTCATCACAGATAAGATAATATTGTTTGGTTTTAGGATCATAGTCAATGCCAGAAAGGCCGCCGATGGTTGTACTCTTAAATTGTTGATTGTACGGCACCTGGTATTCACCAAGATATTTTAAAGAATTTATAGAACCATTATTTGCGGAAGTATTTGTATGCGTTACCGAGCAGGAACTAAAAAATACCAGGGATATAAAAACTGAAAATATACTTTTTTTCATCAGGAATTTTTTTGAACAGCGAATGTAAGGATTTACCGCACAGAACATGAGAAGCAGCGTTTACGCTGAGAAAATTCTCTGCGTAAACTCTATTAACTCTTTTTCTCTGCGGTTAAGATTTAAATGCGTAATAAAGTTTACACAAAGGAATGTAAGACTTATTTTACCTTCGCTGTTCATCCCTGTTGAAAAACAGTAAATACTTCAAAGAATGAGTCAGCAACAATTCAAAAAATTCGTAGTTAAAAAAAATAACGCTGCAATAAAAGAAAAATTTAAGCAGGAAAAAAAAGCCGCAAAAAAAGCAAGAGCTGAAGGCATTAATAAAAGATTTGAAGAGAAGAGAGCTTTAAGAAATCAAGGCTATGCACCTTCTGCACAAATGCCAATAGCGGAGAAACCTGATAAAAGACAAAAATATCCCCAGGTAAATAAGAAACAAGGAATTAGAAATAAGGAATTAGAAAGTAGAAGAACGCAACCCACAACTACAAACTACAAACCACAAACTATAAACTCAAAAACTTCTTTTGATGAGATGCCTTTAAATAAATTTATTGCGCATTGCGGTGTTGGTTCCCGCCGGGATGCAGTGCCATTGATAAAAGAAGGAAAGATAACTGTGAATGGAACTGTTGTTACCGAGCCGGGGTTTAAAGTAACAGATAAAGATGTAATAGTTTTTAATGGCAAAAAAATATTTGTCACAAAAAACATGGTATACATTCTTTTAAATAAACCAAAGGATTATATTACCACTACGGATGATCCGCAGGGAAGAAAAACAGTTTTACAATTAATTAAACACGCAACTACCGAAAGAGTTTATCCAATAGGGCGGCTGGATAGAAATACTTCCGGTGTTTTATTATTTACCAATGATGGAGAGCTTACACAAAAACTTACGCACCCGAGTTACAATGTAAAAAAAGTGTATGAAGTAAAATTGGATAAGCCTGTTACAAAAGCGCATTTTGATAAAATAGTTAGCGGGATAAAATTGGAAGATGGCGAGATACATGCAGATGCACTAGCATACGCAGATTCAAATGATAAAGCAATTATAGGAATTGAAATTCATAGCGGACGCAACCGTATTGTACGCCGCATCTTTGAGCATTTTGGTTATGACGTAAAAGCGCTGGACCGTGTGATGTATGCAACTCTTACTAAAAAAAATGTTGAAAGAGGAAAGTGGCGTTACCTGAGCGAAAAAGAAATTCGCCTGCTCAAATACAGCGCTCCATCCAAACTTAATCCTAATGAAAAAGGAAAAGAGAAACATTTGTCTCAAAAAGAAAGCATCGACCTTTTAGGAGAATAGAAATAAATATGTAATGGAAAACTTTTCTGAAAAAAAAAATACTGAAACTTCATTTTCAAAAGCTGCAGGCAAACTGGATATCATTTTTGAAAATGAAAAATTTGTTGCGGTTAACAAACCATCCGGATTATTAACTATCCCCGACAGGCATAATGAATTAATAAACTCGTTGTACAAAACACTGCAACTTAAGTACGAAAAAATATTTATTGTTCATCGTCTGGATAAAGACACAAGCGGTTTAATTTTATTTGCTAAAGATGAAGCAACGCATAAATTTCTTTCGCAATTGTTTGAACAAAGAAATGTTGAAAAATATTACCAGGCGATCATTAATGGTTCACTACAGGAGAAAAAAGGAATTATTGATGAACCGATTGCAGAACATCCGGTACACAAAGGGATGATGGCCGTAAACAAAAAAGGAAAACCTTCCGTAACAGAGTATGAAGTGCTGGAAGAATATGGTATTTATTCTTTGGTTCAGTTTAAAATACAAACAGGAAGAACGCACCAGATACGTGTTCACATGAAATATATTGGCCACCCAATCGCATGTGATGAGATGTATGGAGATGCAAAACCAATTTTACTTTCTTCTTTCAAGAAAAAATATAAACTTAGCAAACATGATGAAGAAGAGCGGCCATTAATGAACAGGCTTGCTCTTCATTCTTACCAATTAAAATTTAAAGACCAGGATAAAAAAGAATTTGATCTTAAAGCAGACCTGCCTAAAGATATGAGAGCATTGTTACAACAATTAAAAAAGAACAGAAACTAAAATGAAAAAAAATTTCTTACTGCTGCTGTTTGTTGCAATAACATTTTCCGTTTTTTCTCAAAACAAAATTGTTTTTCCGGGCATTACTGAAACGCAAAAGCAACAATTATTAAATACTAAGATTGCTATTCCATTACCAACCTGGATACCTGATGGATTTGCTGTAACTAAAATTGTAACCAAAACGGACAAGTCAATAAAACTGGAAAATAAAATCTATGCCGTTACGTACACTAAAAAGTTATCAAACAGCAACTCTCTTAAATTCAGTATTGATGCAGGTTTTGAAGGACTTGGAGATTTACCATACGAAAATGGCGAAGCGATAAAAAACAATGTTGGAAATATTTATTTGTATTACGAACCTTTTGAGGAAGATATGAATGGAAAAAAAGTAAAGGCCTTTGGTTTTATCATGACCGAATGGTTCAACATACATAAACTTGCCTTTCATGCATCCTTCAACTCGCAAAACCCAAATGACAAACCTGATAATTCAAAGCCCAAGATCAGCAAAGCTGATGTAAAAAAGATCTTACAATCACTGATGGTGCTAAAATAAAAAATCACTTTACCCTCCCGCGGTTGGCGAGTTGATAAAGTGATTCAATCTTATCTCTTTTTATTTATTTGGCTGAGGCGTATAACGCAAATATGGCTTTACGATCTTTAATCCTTTAGGAAATTTTTTCTCAGCATCTTCAGTACTTACTGCAAGTGACACAATTACATCTTCACCTTCTTTCCAGTCTGCAGGTGTTGCTACACTGTAATTAGCAGAAAGCTGTAATGAATCTAACACCCGTAGTACTTCATGAAAATTTCTGCCTGTTGAAGCAGGATAAGTGAGTGTAAGTTTTACTTTTTTATCAGGCCCAATTACAAATAACGAACGGACGGTAGAAGTTTCTGATGCATTGGGATGGATCATTCCGTAAAGATTGGCTACTGTTTTATCCTCATCCGCAATGATAGGAAAATCAACTGTACAGTTTTGTGTTTCATTAATATCATTTCTCCAGCCCATGTGTTTATCCAATGGATCCACACTAACTGCAAGCACTTTTACATTTCTTTTCTCGAACTCATTTTTAAGCAATGCTGTTTTGCCTAATTCTGTTGTGCAAACAGGCGTATAATCTGCGGGGTGAGAAAATAAAACACCCCAGCTATCACCGAGATATTCGTAGAAATCAATTTCTCCCTCGGTGGTTTTTGCTTTAAAGTTGGGAGCAATGTCCCCTAAACGTAAACTCATAACAATTAATTTTTAAATTTTTAAATATAAAATACCACAGCAACCAATCACTGCAAATCTAAAATCAAAAAAGCAGAAAACTAAAATTATTTAGAGGAAGCCCTGTGCAAAGATGATTTTCCAAAGCGGTTCTTTACCTCATCAATGGCTTTGTAAAGCCCGGCTTTTTTCTCAGTATTGCTGAAGATGTTTGTTTGCACGGCATTATTGGTCAATTCGCTTAAACGTACGCCCAGCAAGCGAACGGGCGTTCCTTTTTTATACAATTTATGAAAGAGATCTTTTACAACGGGGATCATTTCGTCTTCTGCCGCGGTGTAAGGAATGGTTGTTTGCCGTGAAGTAGTTTCAAAATCAGGATAGCGGATTTTTACTGCAATACAGCCGGCAACTTTTTCTTCCTGCCTTAATTCAAAGGCAATTTTCTCTGTCATACGCACAATTTCTCCCATTAAAAATTTCATATCCAAAACATTTTCATCAAAAGTGTTTTCAGTAGAAATTGATTTTGCCTCATGATACGGAACCACTTTTGATGTATGTATTCCCTGCGCTTTATTCCAAAGATCTATCCCCCATTTTCCTAAACGATTTTCCAGTTCATCTGCGCTGCTTTTATGAATATCAGCAATGATATTTATTCCCTTATGTTTTAAAACCTGTTTTGTTTGCTCACCCACACCCGGAATTTTTCCTATATCCAATGCGGCTAAAAATTCTTTTTCTTTTCCGAAAGCAACCTGCAGATAACCGTTTGGTTTTGCTTCGTTGGTAGCCATTTTTGCCACCATTTTATTATTGGCTAATCCAAAAGAAATGGGAAGTTTTGTTTCGTTGATAATTTGATTTCTCAGATCGATGGTCCATTGCAGCGGATCAAAATATTTATCCATACCGGTGAGGTCTAAATAAAATTCATCAACAGAAGCTTTCTCAAACAGCGGCGCTTTAGCAGCAATAATTTCTGTTACCCATCTTGAATAGCGGCTGTACTCTCCTCTTGTTCCTTTTACAAAAATTGCCTGTGGACAAAGCTGTTTTGCTTTTGTAGAAGGCATTGCAGAATGTATTCCAAATTTTCTTGCCTCATAGCTACAAGCCGCTACTACACCACGTTCTGCGCCGCCAACAATTACAGGCTTGCCTTTTAATGATGGATCATTTAATATTTCTACAGAAACAAAAAATGAATCCAGATCAAAGTGAGCAATGATATGTTGGATGGGGGAAGACATGAGCAAATTTATGGAGAGTAATGTATATTTATACTGAAAACCTTAATCTATGAAAGTTATAATATTCATTGTATTTACAACATTGTCTATTACTTGTTTCGGACAAGAAGTAGCCATACCAGATTATCGCGGTGATAAAGAAAGCTTTAAAAAAATAAAAGATAAAATACTTCGCAAAGAGCTAGCAACTTTTACAATAGAAGGTAGTAATGGAAATAAACCATCCTTAGAACTTAAACAAGTTCCACTCATAAAGTCTGATCAGAGATATTCTTTATTTCAGAAAGATTCTTTTCAAGTTATAATTACAACAGGCACTTTCAATAAATCAAAACACAAAATTCAATATGTTGATAAATATGTTGTAAAAATTGACAATAAACCATTTTGGGGAACAGATGGTGGATTACCAACTAGAACCATTAACTCGGTATATATAATTATTGGAAAAGATACTATATCAATCCCTACAACAAAAATGAATGATCTTTATAATCCTAATCTTTTTATTACGAATATTTATTTTTCACGTGACAGAAAACGCCTCTATATTGACATGATTAATAGTGATGGAGCTGGAGGATATGAAGTAACATGGATTATTCAAGACAAGAAATATTCAAGACGAGTTATAGGCTATGGATTCTGATGAATACTTTACTTATAAATCTCCAACAATCCGTCAGGCAGCGTTACAAAAACTTTTCTTCCTTTTTTATCGATCTTATCCAAAAACTCTTCGTGAATAGGGATCAGTGCTTCTTTTCCATCCAATAATATTTTACACAAAACCTGGTGTGGCTGTTCAATGATTTCTAAAATCTCTCCAAGGTCTTCATCTTCATTTATCATTGTAAAACCTAATAAAGAAATGGGTGCAGATTTATCTGCAAATTTTTTAAAATCATTTTCCAGCAGCCATATTTCTTTTTGGATAAGCTTATGGGCAGCTTCCTTACTTTCAATGCCTTCAAACTTTACATACGTTTCTGTTTCACTTTTTATTTTAGCTGATTCAATAAAATACGGAATGAAACTGTCTTTTTTCTCTTCGATAAAAAGTGTTTCCAATCCTTTTAAGGAAGTTTTTTTACCAAGGCTATGTTGTAAAATTATCTCTCCCTTTAAGCCGTATGTGGCAACGAGCTTGCCTATTTTAAAATAATTTTCCATGTGTGTTGCTCGCAAAGACGCAAAGTAATTAAGGCGCCAAGAATTCTAAGTTTTTACTTTGCTGGTTTGCTTCTTAGCGCCTTTGCGTGAAATTAAATAAAAAAGTCCCGATAAAAACCGGGACTTAGTAATATCATATAGCAAAAGAGTTATTCTTCAGTTTTGGGTTCTGCTTCTGCAGTTGGAGCTGAATCCTGGGCAACTTCATCAGAAGCTTGTGGGGTTTCTTCAACTTTTTTAGCTACTTCTCTTTTTACAAAAGGCTGTGTGCCTTTTGGCCTCGCCTTTTTATGACTTTCCTGGCGCTTTGCAAATTCCTGCTCATGCTCTCCGCTCCATTTTGTGAATTTTTCCATTGCAGCAGCTTCATCAAATAAGCCAAGGCTTACACCACGAAGCAAATGTTTAAGGAACAATACACCTTTAAAGCTTAGAATCCTACGTACAGTATCAGTTGGCTGAGCACCTTTGTGCAACCAGTCTAAAGCTTTTTGCCTGTCGATCTGAATTGTTGCAGGAACAGTTAAGGGATTATAAGAGCCTAATTTTTGGATGAATTTTCCATCACGTGGACTACGTCCGTCTGCAACTACTATAAAGTAAAATGGTCTCTTCTTTGAGCCATGCCGTTGCAATCTCATTTTTACAGCCATAAAAAATAGAAATTTTTTTTGGGTTTTGAATAAATAGTGTTTCTAAAAGGAGTGCGAAGATAAGGAGTGAGCGCACAAAATCCAAATGTAAAAAATAATTTTATCGTTTACCTAAACCGGCCAGCCTGCTCATAGGCATTTTATTCATCATTTTCATCATATCCTTCATCTGTTCAAATTGTTTTATAAATGCGTTTAGTTCAGCAATATCTTTTCCGCTTCCCTTAGCAATCCGTTGCTTCCGGCTTGAATTTATTATATCGGGGTTTCTGCGTTCTTCTACCGTCATAGAGTTTATCATCGCCTCAATTCCTTTAAAAGAATCATCATTGATATCTACATCTTTTATTTGTTTGCCAACCCCGGGAATCATGCCCATCAAGTCTTTCAGGTTACCCATTTTTTTTATCTGCTGCAGCTGGGTTTTAAAATCTTCAAAATCAAACTGGTTTTTGCGGATCCTTTTCTCAAGTTTTTTTGCCTGCTCTTCATCAAATTGTTCCTGTGCTTTTTCTACCAAACTTACAATATCTCCCATGCCCAATATCCGCTGCGCCATACGTTCAGGATAAAAAATATCCAGTGTATCCATTTTTTCGCCGCTGCTTACAAACTTTATGGGTTTGGTAACAGTGTATTTAATTGAAATGGCAGCACCACCTCTTGTATCACCATCCAGCTTTGTTAATACAACCCCTGTAAAATCTAACCGGCGGTTAAATTCTGCAGCCGTATTCACTGCATCCTGGCCGGTCATACTATCCACAACAAATAAAATCTCTTGCGGATTAACAGCAGCTTTGATATTAGCTACTTCAGTCATCATCACTTCATCAACTGCTAAACGGCCCGCAGTATCTATGATAATTACATTTTTATTTTTGCTCTTTGCTTCTTTAATTGCATTTTGAACAATTGAAACTGCATCCTTATTTTCAGGCTCACTATACACATCAACATTAACCTGTTCTCCTAATATTTTTAATTGGTCAATAGCCGCCGGACGGTAAATATCTGCAGCCACAAGCAATGGCGATTTTCCTTTTTTTGTTTTAAGATAATTTGCCAGTTTACCACTAAATGTTGTTTTACCACTACCCTGCAAGCCTGCTATCAAAATGATGGTGGGATTGCCTTTCAGGTCAAGATCACTTTCAGTGCCACCCATTAATTCCGCCAGTTCGTCCTTTACAATTTTTACCATTAACTGCCCCGGGCTTATGGCATTGATAACTTTTTCGCCGGTAGCTTTTTCTTTAACGGAATCAGTAAACTCTTTTGCGATCTTATAGTTCACGTCGGCATCAACCAATGCACGGCGTATCTCTTTTAATGTAGAGGCAATATTTAATTCTGTAATTCTGCCCTGGCCTTTCAGGTTTTTAAATGCGGAGTCTAATTTATCACTTAACGATTCGAACATGATCTATACAAATTTGAAATTCAAAATTAAAAAAAACTGCCTCCTTCGGGAGAAGGGTGCAATAAAAAAAGTGAATACAACTAAGTCATATTCACTTTAAATATGTGAAGCAAAATTAAGAAATCTTATCCCATATATTCCCTAAGCATATTACATCTTGTGGTTGATCTTAATTTTATTAATGCTTTGTCTTTTATCTGCCTTACTCTTTCTCTTGTTAAATGAAAATAATCGCCAATATCTTCAAGGCTCATTGGATGATCGATACCTATCCCAAAGAAATAACGAATCACATCTTTTTGTCTTTCAGTTAAAGCGCTTAATGAACGGTCGATTTCTTTCTTAAGTGATTCTTTAAATTCTATTTTCAGGTCGCTGCTATCTGCATTAGGATTGCGAAGAACATCGATAAGAGTACTTTCTTCACCATCGCTTAAAGGAGAATCCATACTAAGGTGACGTGTTGCCACACTTAAAGTTGCTGCCACTTCTTCTGTATCCATCTCTAAATGAAAAGCCAATTCTTCGTGTGTTGGCTCTCTTTCAAATTCCTGTTCCAACTGTGAATATGCCCTGCTTATGCGGTTTGTTAATCCAACTTTATTTAATGGTAAACGAACTATCCTCGCCTGTTCAGCCAATGCCTGCAAAATACTTTGGCGTATCCACCAAACACCATACGAAATAAATTTAAATCCACGGGTTTCATCAAAGCGTTGTGCAGCTTTTATTAAGCCAAGATTTCCCTCGTTAATAAGATCGGGTAAAGTAAGGCCCTGGTTTTGGTATTGCTTTGCAACAGAAACCACGAAACGTAGATTGGCTTTGGTTAGCCTGTCTAAAGCTTTTTGGTCTCCCTGCTTAATAAGAATGGCAAGTTTTACTTCTTCTTCGGGGCTGATAAGATCTACTTTTCCTATCTCCTGGAGGTATTTTTCCAGGCTCTGGCTTTCACGGTTTGTGATAGATTTTGAGATCTTGAGTTGGCGCATACTCATAAGCTGCAGTTTTTTTGGGTTTAACTAAATTTAATTTGGATCTCTCTGGTTAACACTTTGTTAATAATCACAGATGTAACGTAATCTATATCAATTATAGTATGTAACAAAATATTTTATTTATCAAGCTATTGAAGTTCAAGTATTTGAGCTTAGAATATAATCTGTATTTGAAAAAATATATTTCGCATTCATTAAATAAAATTTTGTTTAGCAGATTTATTTTCTATTATTGCACATATACAATACGATCAATTTAAAATGAGTAAGAAAGTTAAGTTTACATTAGAGTATCCGGTTAGGTGTTCACCAGGCATTTTGTATGAATTTTTATCAAGCACAACAGGCTTACAGGAATGGTTCGCAGATAAAGTTGATGAGAGAGATGGCCTATATAGTTTTTCATGGAATGGTTCATCAGAAGAAGCCGAAGTAATAGAAAGCGAAGAAAATAAATTTATCCGCTACCATTGGTTAAATTCTCCTAAGGATGAATATTTTGAATTTAAAATAGATAAATCAGAGGTCACCAATCTCACAATTCTTACTATAACTGATTTTGCAGAAAAGAAGGAGATCAAAGACCAGAGCCAACTTTGGGAGACCCAGGTAAAAGATCTTTTTTACCGGCTGGGTAACTGATCTGCAGTAAATGCATAATTTCCCTGAAAGAATTTATTAAGAAATCATTTGCGTTCTCCCACTGAGAGAGTGATATTTTTTTTGCGATCTTAAAAAAATCTTTTTCATTTATTGTTTCAAATTGCTGTAATGTAATGGATGATGAAGGCATGTAATTATTTTCTTCAAAATGATGTTCCCATTCGTCTTCATTCACACAAATAAAAAAATTATTTTTTTTTAGTAAAGAAAATACTTCGGATTTTTTGTCACTAAACTGTTCTTTAAATATCCCTGACAGATGCAGCGTGATACTAAAAAAATTACCCCACCAAAACGTTGTTCTTATTGTAAAAATATTTTCCTTGTCAAAGAAGGCAGGGCTATCCAATATTACATAGGGAAGATGTTTGTAGTTTTCTCCTTTTGAAATTTTACCGTTCCAATTTTTAATATCTCCTGGAAATAAATAATTGAAAGACGCGAATTCCAAGTTAATAAATTCATTAAATCCACCAAACAGAGCATACACTTTTTTAATAATGCTGTGCTTAGCCAATATCCATTCTGTATTTTTCACTAACTCTGTTTCCTGTGGCGAAAGCTGTATTTTTGTTATCGTTTCCATTTGTAAAAAGATACATTTCTTATAAAGTTAAACATAGTTCTTCTGTGATTAAAAAGTTAGATAAACTCATTCTTAAAGCCTTTGTAGGCCCGTTTATAGTTACTTTTTTTATTACACTGTTTGTTTTTATGATGCAGATCCTCTGGAAGTATATTGATGATCTGGTAGGCAAAGGCCTTGATGTTATTACCCTTACTAAGTTTATAATTTATGCAAGTGCTACGTTGGTTACGCTGGCGTTGCCAATTGCAATTTTACTTTCTTCAATAATGACCTTTGGTAAGCTGGGAGAAAATTTTGAATTGGTTGCTATTAAATCTTCCGGCATTTCTTTATTAAGGTTTATGCGCCCACTTTTTTTTGTAGCGCTTATTTTATGTTTTATTGCTTTTCTTTTTGCTAATTATGTAATTCCTGTTGCTAATTTAAAATTTGCTGTTATCTATAATGACATCTATCGCAAGAGCCCTGCTTTCGATCTTAAAGAAGGAGTGTTTTACAATGGCTTTAAAGGTTTTTCAATCAAGGTTGCAAAAAAAGAAAAGGATAAAACTACTTTAAAAAGTATTTTGATCTATGAGCAAACCAATGGCCCGCAAGATAATACAGTGATCTCTGAAAGAGGAACAATGAAAACAAGTTTTGATAAAAAATTTCTCGAATTCAATTTACAAAATGGTTATCGCTATGAAGAGAAGGGAACTGATATGACAGGAACAAATAATGAATTTATAAGATTGAGTTTTAAAGAATATAACAAGCTGTTCGATCTTAGCCAGCTGGATATACAATTTACGCCGGATAGTCTTTATAAAAATAATTTTAAGATGCAAACCCTGCGCCAGCTTGATGTTGTGCTTGATTCAGCAAATAAGAATAAAGATGTTTTTGGTGCAAGAACACAAACTGACCTGGCGCCTTTTTTTAATTATTATAAGTATATAAAGACCGGGTCAAATGCTAAGGCAGATAAGATCAATGTAAAAACTTTCGACGAACTTATACCCGATTCATTAAAGGTTACTGTAAACCAAGCCGCACTTAGCACAGTGATGAATTCGAGGAACATAATGCAGGTTACAGGTGCAGAATTTGAAAATAGCACGGGAAACATCCGCTCAATATTAGTAGAGTGGCACCGAAAATTTTCTTTGTCAGTTGCATGCATGGTATTGCTTTTTATTGGCGCCCCATTAGGCTCTATTATCCGCAGAGGTGGGCTGGGCCTGCCAATTGTGGTAGCATTAACTTTCTTTACTGTTTTTCATTTGCTAAGCACCTTTGGCGAAAAGCTGGTGCGCCAACAAACCTTAACACCAATGACAGGAATGTGGTTACCAATTATTGTACTGTTTCCTGTGGGTGTTTTTCTTACTTACAAAGCAACAAGAGATTCGCAACTGTTCAATAAAGAAGCTTATTACATATTTATTAAAAGAGTTTCAGGTATTTTTAAAAAAGAAAAATTATCTTCCTAAATAAATAAAATTATATGACACAACTTAATAAAACAGATCGCAGGGATTTTGTAAAAAACTCTGTGAAAGGTACGCTTGCTGTAACCATTGGTGCCGGCGTATTAGGTTCGTTGCTTGAATCATGTTCATCAACAAAAAATGTTATCACTTCACCGTTTAAAACCGGGTTTGATCAAAAGCCATTGCCTTACAAATATGATGCATTGGAAAATGTGATCGATGCAACAACGATGGAGATCCATTACACAAAGCATGCATCAGCCTATTCAAAAAATTTAAAAGACGCAGCACAGGCAGAAGGCATTGATGCCTCAACTTCACTGGAAGATGTTCTTGCAAATATTGCAAAGTATTCAGTTAAGATGCGTAACAATGGTGGCGGGCATTATAACCACGAAATGTTTTGGCAATGCATGCGTCCAAAACAAAATAATAATATGCCGGGCAAAAAATTAATGGATGCTATTGAAGCCAATTTTACTTCATTCGCAAATTTTAAAACGCAATTTAGTGATGCAGGCAAAAACCGTTTTGGCAGCGGCTGGGCATGGTTGTATGCAGATAAAAATAAAAAACTTCTAATTGGATCATCACCCAACCAGGATAATCCTTTAATGAACCTGCCTACCGGACAGGCAGGCATAAGTGATATAAAAGGCTTTCCCCTATTGGGTTTGGACGTTTGGGAACATGCTTATTATTTAAAGTATCAAAATAAAAGAGCAGACTATATTGAGAACTGGTGGAACGTTGTTAACTGGGATTATGTATGGCAACGCTATGCAGTATTTTTTAATGTGCCGGTGTAAAATTGCATTTCAAAAATTTGAAATCAGTAACGCTATAAATAGACTCAGCCTTTGCTAAGAGGCATCTTTAAAAATGATACAACTAAAACAAAGGCTGATGAATTGAAAAGCAATCTGGAACAAATTTATAATAACAAAAGAGTTATTTCCTAAAAATATTAAACAGAAACTGTTAATTATCTGAACCATGATTTGGGTAGATTAATAGATTAAAAAAGATTTTCTTTTTATCGCTGATAAATAATTATTGATAAGATTATTTATCTCATAAATCCTATAAATCTCATAAATCGTGGTTCGGATAGAATACCTACTTTCGTAACCCATAATTTTTTACCTAATTAAATTATCATATCATGCAAACATGGAAAGATTACCAGGAAAAAAACAAGGATAGATTTTTAGAAGAGTTACTGGAGTTGCTGCGAATTCCATCCATCAGCGCTAAGACAGAACATAAACAGGATCTTATAAAATGTGCCGAATCTGTTAAGCAAAGATTACTTGATGCCGGAGCAGACAAAGTAGATATTTACCCAACCGAAGGTCATCCCGTAGTGGTTGGCGAAAAAATAATTGATCCATCCAAACCAACTGTTTTGGTTTACGGGCATTATGATGTGCAACCTGCTGATCCGCTGGAACTATGGCACAGCGGGCCTTTTGAGCCGGTGATAAAAGACGGTAAAATTTTTGCAAGAGGATCCTGCGATGATAAGGGACAGTTTTATATGCATGTAAAAGCATTTGAAACGATGATGCAGACCAACACAATGGAAACCAACATAAAATTTATTATTGAGGGTGAAGAAGAAGTTGGCTCTCCTAATCTTGGAAAATTTGTTGCACAAAATAAAGAGTTATTAAAAGCGGATGTCGTGCTAATAAGCGACACTGCGATGATAAGTTTAGAAAACCCAAGCATTGATATTGGTGTACGCGGTTTAAGTTATATTGAAGTGGAAGTAACCGGCCCAAACCGTGACCTGCACAGCGGTGTGTACGGAGGTGCAGTTGCAAATCCTATCACCATTTTAGCTAAGATGATAGCAACATGCCATGATGAAAATAATCATGTTACCATACCCGGATTTTATGATGATGTTGTAACATCAACTGATGAAGAAAGAAAATTAATGGCAGCAGCGCCATACAATGAAGAAGAATATAAAAAAGATCTTGGCGTAAAAGAATTGTGGGGAGAGAAAGGATTTACAACCAATGAAAGAACCGGCATTCGTCCAACAATTGAGTTGAATGGTATTTGGGGCGGCTACCAGAGTGAAGGCGCAAAAACTGTGTTGCCATCAAAAGCAACTGCAAAAATTTCTGCAAGATTGGTGCCCAATCAATCATCAGAAAAAATGACAAAGATGTTGCTTGATTATTTTAAAAGCATTGCACCTGCAAGTGTTACTGTAAATGCATTTGAGCATCATGGTGGTGAACCTTACATGACCCCGATCGATAGCAATGCATACAAAGCTGCTGCAAAAGCAATGGAGACAACTTTTGGTAAAAAGCCAATACCGGTGCGTGGTGGTGGAAGTATTCCTATCTGTTCTTTATTTGAAAAAGAATTGGGAATTAAAGTTGTTTTCCTGGGATTTGGTTTAGACAGTGATAACCTTCACAGCCCGAACGAAAAATTTGATCTTGCTAATTTTTATAAAGGGATTGAAACAATTCCTTACTTCCATAAATATTTTGCAGAGATGAAATAACGGATTTCTCAACAGCATTAATTTCGTATGCTCACACAATATTCGTTTGATACAAATTGGGAACTGAAAGCATCATTGGAAGATGTATGGGATGCAATTTATAATTCTCTTGAATGGCCGCAATGGTGGCGGGGAGTGAAGTCTGTTATCGAAATACAAAAGAATGATGAGAACGGGATCAACGGGATAAGAAAATATACATGGAAAAATTTCTTGCCTTATGAACTAAAATTTTCTATGCAGTTAACAGAAAAGGAACAACTAAAAAGATTGAAAGGAGTTGCGTTTGGAGAGCTGGAAGGAACAGGCGAATGGACATTTATCCAGGAAGATGGCATTGTTAATATACATTACAACTGGAATATTATTACTACCAAAAAGTGGATGAATACTTTCGCTTTTTTATTAAAACCTGTTTTTAAATTTAACCACGATGTTGTAATGTATTGGGGTGGTAAAGGGTTGGCTAAAAAACTCGGCACAAAATTACTAAGCTGATAAAGTTTTTCTCCAAAATTTTCTATCGGTCATTTATTCTTGGTACAATAATAGCTTCTTATAAAAAAAATCAATATGGATATTATCATACAGTCACTCGGTTTTAAAGCCAGTGATAATTTAGAAAGTTTTATTCGTGAGAAACTTAACAAAGTAGTTCTTGAAAGCGATAACGTAATAAGAGCAAATGTTACTTTATATATGGGCCCGGAATCCGATTCGGAAAATAATGTATGTGAGATGCGTCTTGAAGTTCCGGGCAATGATCATTTTGTAAAAAAGAGCTCAGACGTATTTGAGAAAGCAATTACAGAATGCGTTGATGCATTACAAAAGATCAGTCGCAAGACAAGGGATAAGCAAATAAGCAGCAGGCATAGCGAGCTTTAACTACCCGAATAATTTTCAAAAAAAAAATTAGAATTTAGGACAAGGAACATTTTTCCCGTCTGTAGCTTTTTTGATATAGATGAGAGATATCTCCATGCCACCGCGGCTTTGTGAGCCTGATTTTAAACTAGAAGTATTGATATCATACGAGGCACCAAAACGCATTCCCCCGAATTCTAAGCCGAGGTAAGGAATAAGAGCATCATTCCATCTCATCCATAATCCTCCATAAACATTCGTAGGATTATTATCATCATTATTTAAAGAAGTTGAAAGGGCGCCACCAAATGTTGTTTCAGTGGCTTTACCCTGTGTTTGAAAAATACCGCTTGTGTGCAATGTAAGAACATCGGAAACAGGAAAATATCCACCTGCACTTATGGTTGTACGGGCAGCAATATTCCAACTGCCTCCTTTAAAAGTTTCTTTAGGGCGGTTGATATGATACATGGATGCGCCAATGTAAAAATTATTTTTATCGGTTGTAGAGGCGGTATAAATAATACCAGCATTTACATCAAGATAATTAATGTTGGTATTATTTAAAGTAGAAATATCAGCGCTGGGAACACTAAGATCGAAACCAAAAGGGGTAAGCTGATCTGAGAAATATAATTTTGACCAGTCAAGCCTTTTTTGTCCATACATGCCCTGAAACCCAATCCCTATCTGGCTATAACCATCTTCATTTAATGCTTTGTGATACGCTGTTGAAATGCCAATGTAATTATTTGTCAGTACGCCACCTGCTGCTTTATCAGTTAAAGCAATTATCCCTACACCCCATGTATCATTCTCAGGAATTATTTTATTTAGTATTGAAAAATCCACATTTAAAGTAGAAGTGGTGTACACATTATTAAATGCCGGCCATTGGTTGCGGTAGTTTCCTGCAACCCTTAATGTGCCATCAAACTTA
>DATCOF010000155.1:0-16948 GCA_036564845.1 Chitinophagaceae bacterium
ACCGGTGTTAGTGGAAGCGGAAAATCAACTTTAATAAATGAAACACTTTATCCTCTGTTGAGCAAGCATGCATACAATAGCAAAATGACGCCGCTGGAATTTAAAACTATTGACGGCCTTGAAAATATTGATAAGGTGATAGAAATAAATCAATCGCCTATTGGAAGAACACCAAGAAGTAATCCTGCAACGTACTGCGGATTTTTTACTGACATACGCACATTGTTTGCTGTAGTGCCCGAGGCGAAGATCCGCGGATATACACCGGGCCGTTTTTCTTTTAATGTAAAAAGCGGGAGGTGCGAAGTTTGTGAAGGTGGCGGAATGAAAGTGATTGAAATGAATTTTTTACCTGATGTATATGTTCACTGCGAAAAATGCAATGGCAAAAGATATAACCGTGAAACGTTGGAGATACGATACAAAGGAAAATCGATTAGTGATGTATTGGACATGACAGTGGATGAAGCGGTTGAATTTTTTCAGAACGTGCCCTACATTTATAGAAAGATAAAAGTGCTGCAGGAAGTTGGTTTGGGATATATTACTTTAGGGCAGAGCGCCGTAACCCTTAGTGGTGGCGAAGCGCAGCGTGTTAAACTTTCTACTGAATTGGGGAAAAGAGATACAGGAAAAACATTTTATATTTTAGATGAGCCTACAACCGGTTTGCATTTTCAGGACATTCAGCATCTTGCCGACGTATTGAATAAATTAGTTGACAGGGGCAATACCGTTCTGGTGATAGAGCATAATATGGATATAATTAAAATTGCAGATCATATAATTGATCTTGGCCCTGAAGGGGGAGATGGCGGTGGAAGAATTTTATTTGAAGGCACTCCTGAGAATCTTGCAAAAAATAAAGAAAGTTATACAGCTGAATTTTTAAAAGCGGAATTGAATTAATTTTTACCGTAGAAAGGCAATCCCTATAGCTATCGGGATGCGCTGAGAAATATTTAGGGCCTTCCTGTAAATGAGAAATATTTTTTTGTCACCCAAAATTTCCGAAACTTTTTTTTCTTATAAAAATGTAAAGACTGATTTTAGGTTATTGACTTTGAGTTTTGGCCGATTTTTTATTGCCTGGGCAATAATATTTCTTCACCGATTTTTTCCGGTGTTTTTTTTGATTTTCTTTGCAGGCAGTTAAGCTGTTTTTTTTAGTGCGGCTTGCCGTCGGTTGGTAATGATGGATGCATTGGCTGTCATCATGCCAAAAAATATCCAACGGTCATTATTCCCCTCTCCTTTGGAGAGGGGTTAGGGGTGAGGTCTGTGTAGCTTACAGCATGCTCAAAAGTTGCTACACGGCGGCGGCTGATACCAAAGACATTAAAAAAGTCATCCCAAAAACTTTTGGCTTCTGCATCTTCGCTTACTTCATCTTTCCATTCATTAGCAAATGTAGCGGCACGTGTTTTTATTTCATTCCAGCTTAAGGGCATAGGGGCAATTAGTTATCATCACAAAATAACAAATGTTGAGTAGTTAACAATATGTATCAAGAACGCAAAACGCTATTGAAGAAAATGGAACATGATCATGCTAAAAGGGGTCTTTCAAAATTGTCAAAAAAATTATAAAGAAAAAACAGATGACATACAAATACATATTTACAAAATGAAAGAAGTTTTGTTTGCTTCCCAAAAGTTAGGTTGATTGTTTCATTGATTATTTTCTAAACCTTCATTGCGAAGAGTTTGCGGGGATCTTTGCCGAAACTCTGTGGCAATCTCACACTTTACTTGTAATTATAAAAATTCCTTTTCTCAATTATAAATTCCAATAGAGGATTGCCACAAAACATGCCGGGTCCTTTTCATTTCAAACCATCTTATAACAGGCATGTTTATTCGCAAAGGACGTACAAGCTGGTAAAGCTTCTCAAAAGTTATCACCGGCAGAACAATTTTGAGAACATCTATTTTTATTTATGGGTAATTACAAAAAATGTTAACTTGAGCATCTGATTTTTTTTTAGGTCAGTATTTTCCTTAACCAACTGCTATTTAGTATTATTATTTCTTAAAGGAAACTATGGCTTCAACTGATCAGAATACAACAAAAATTCTTTCTAAAAATCTCTTTCCCGTGGTTGGTATTGGCGCATCAGCAGGCGGCCTTGATGCATTTAAAAGATTGCTCAAAGCAATTCCCGAAAACTCCGGTATGGCGTATGTGCTGGTGCAGCATCTCGACCCTACACACGAAAGCATGTTGCCCGAACTGCTGCAAAAAGTTACCAATATCCCGGTATTAGAAATTTCGGATGATATTAAAGTGCAGCCCAATCATATTTACGTTATTCCCAGCAACAAAATGATGGTGGCAACGGATGGTGTTTTATTACTCACCTCCCGCCCTGCAAAAAGTACAACCGAACGCAACCTGCCCATTGACCTTTTTTTTACTTCACTGGCAGAGGTGCATCAAAGCCATGCTATTGGGGTAGTGTTATCGGGCACCGCCTCAGACGGAACAAAGGGATTGAAAGCCATTAAAGATCACGGTGGCATTACCTTTGCACAGGACGAAGCATCGGCAGCATACGAAGGTATGCCCCATAGCGCAGCACAGGCAGGAGTGGTTGATTTTATTCTTCCTCCTGAAAAAATTCCGCAAAAACTTTTAGAAATAACCGGCATTATCATTGGCAATGACGGTGATGAAGAAAACATTCCGCAGGAGGATGATGAGGTGTTTAGAAAAATACTTTCCTTACTGCGCATCCGCAAGGGAACCGATTTTACGTATTATAAACAAACCACCATCCGCAGAAGAATGCTGCGCAGAATAGCGCTTAACAAAAAGGAAGAACCTGCTGCTTATCTTAAATTTCTTAGAGAAAATAAAACGGAGCAGGATGTGTTATATCAGGATCTGTTAATTCCGGTAACTTCTTTTTTTCGCGACAATAAAAGCTTTGATAATTTATGTGAAACGATTTTTCCGCTCATCGTTAAAAATAAAACAGCAGGTGAACCCGTACGGGTATGGGTGGCGGGTTGCAGCACAGGGCAGGAAGCATTCTCCATTGCTATGTGCTTTAAAGAATTTTTAGGCGATAACCAGGAAAGAATGCAAATATTTGCCACCGATATAAGCGAACCTGCTATTGCAAAAGCACGAACCGGTATTTATACAAAAGCAGAATTAGATACCGTAACACCGCAGCGCATGCAGGAATTTTTTACTAAAACCAACGGCAGTTACCAGGTAAATAAACAGGTAAGAGATATGTGTGTGTTTGCCCATCACAATTTTTTAAAAGACCCACCTTTTGGCAAAATGGATTTTATAAGCTGCCGCAATGTGCTTATTTATATGGAGCCCTACCTGCAAAAAAAGGCGCTCACCACTTTTCATTATTCATTAAACCAAAAAGGATTTTTGCTGCTCGGTAAATCAGAAACCATTAGCGGTGTACCCGACCTTTTTGCTTCGGCTGCTAAGAACGATAAATTATTTACGCGTAAAGATGTGCCCGGCAGGTTTATGCATGTGGCAAGCCAGCGAAGCGAACAAAGTTTTAGCCGCACCGATGCCGGCACCAACAACGAAACCTTACGCACCGACTTTCAAAAAACGGCTGATGATATTATGCTTCGCAAATACACCCCTGCCGGTGTGGTTGTAAATGAGGCAATGGACATTGTACACTTTAGAGGCAATACCAGTAATTATTTAGAACAGTCGCCGGGCAAACCCAGTCATAATTTATTGCAAATGGCAAAAAACGGTTTGGCTTTTGAGCTGCGCAACATTTTGCACAAAGCAAAAAAAGATAAAGCCCCGGTTATAAAAGAAAATATTCCCATGCAGATAAATGGGGGCTTGCACAATATTTCCATCGAAGCTATGCTGCTGCCTAACACAATTGAGCCGCATTATTTAATTCTCTTTCACGATAAAGGAGAAACGTCAAACGTGAAACGGGAAACGTCAAACGCTAAACCTTCCAAAACAAAAAGAGATGATAAAGATTTACGCATACAACAATTAGAGCAGGAGATTGCGCAAGCCCGTGAAGATATGCGCAGCATTACCGAAGACCAGGAGGCAGCCAACGAAGAGCTGCAAAGCGCCAATGAAGAACTGTTGAGCAGCAGCGAAGAATTGCAGAGCTTAAATGAAGAATTGGAAACCGGAAAAGAAGAACTGCAAAGCACCAATGAAGAGCTTACTGTTGTAAACCAGGAAATGATTGGTTTGAATGAGCAGGTAACCGTAGCACGGGATTATTCAGAAAACATTATTGCCAACATTCGTGAACCACTATTAGTGCTGGATAAAAACCTGCGGATAAAAACGGCTAACAATGCTTTTTATAAAACATTTCGTGTAAACGGACCGGAAACAGAAGGTGTTTTAATTTATGACCTTGGTAACAAACAATGGAACATTCCTGCATTGCGAACGCTACTTGAAAAAATCCTTCCTGAAAAATCAATGTTTAATGATTTTGAAGTAACGCATACCTTTTCAGGTATTGGTGAGCGTGTAATGCTGTTGAATGCCCGTGAGGTGATAAACAAAAACAATTCAGAGAAATTAATTCTGCTGTCTATTGAAGATATTACGGAACGAAAACAGGTAGCAGTAAAGGTGGAAGAAAGTGAACAGCAGTTTCGCTTCATAGCCGATGCCATGCCCGAAAAAGTTTGGGCAGCAGATGCCCTGGGCAATATAAATTATTTTAATCAAAACTGGCTTAACTATACAGGTTTGTCTTTTGAAGAATTAAAAGACTGGGGATGGGGAAAAATAATTCACCCTGATGATTGGGAAGAAAATAAAAAACGCTGGCAATATTCCATTGATACCGGAAATAATTTTGAATTGGAACACCGCTTTTTAAATAAGCAAGGCGAATACAAATGGCATCTGAGCCGTTGCATTGGATATAAAGATGAGAATGGCAAAATAAAAATGTGGGTAGGTTCTAATACAGATATTCATGATCAAAAAACAAAAGAACAGGCAAAGGATGAATTTATAAGTATTGCCAGCCATGAATTAAAAACGCCGCTTACAACCGCTAAAGCCTACGTACAATTGTTGCAGCTAAGCACGAAGAAAACAAATGGACAGGATTTTATGTTTGCAAAAAAAGCCGGTGAATGTATTGACAGGCTTAATGATCTTATTAACGAATTACTGGATGTAAGTAAGATACAAAATGGAAAACTTCCGCTGCACATTACTACATTTGATTTTAATAAAATGTTATCTGATACTATTGAAGGAGTTCAATATGGAGCACCCACACATACCATAATTAAATCCGGAGAAACACTTAAACCCGCAACAGGAGATAAAGAAAGATTACAGCAGGTGTTAATAAATTTATTAACGAACGCTGTGAAATATTCACCGAAATCTGATAAAGTGTTCGTAAATGTGATTGAGAAAAAGGGAGAAATAAAAGTTTCGGTAACAGATAGTGGTATTGGTATTCGCAAAGAAAATCTTGAAAAGATATTTGAACGGTACTATAGAGAAGAAGGACGTGCCGTTCATTTTCAGGGTTTAGGTATAGGACTATCCATTTGCCGCGAAATTATTAAACGCCATAATGGAAAAATATGGGCAGAAAGCAAGCCGGGCAAGGGCAGCACATTTTATTTTACAATACCATTATAAGCTATGAATAGATGTATTTTATTTTTTGATGATGACCCGGAGATATTATTGGTTTGTAAAATAATTTTAGAACAGGATAATTACCGCGTAGAAACCAGGACACGTTGCGATAATATTATTGAGGATATTAAAGAGGTAAAACCGGGTTTGATCTTAATGGATGTGTGGATACCCGAGATAGGCGGAGAACAGGCAATACACCTGATGAAGGATAACAAAGAAACCCAACATCTACCCGTCATTCTTTTTTCTGCCAATGCCGAAATTGAAGAAATATGCCAAAGGTCAAATGCAAACGGATTTTTAAAAAAACCTTTTGATGTTATAGCTCTTAAGAAAATAATAGAAGAAAATATTGTAGTGCCATCTGGCAATGTTCTTAATTAAGTAATACGGGTTTACTTGAACATTGATTATTGAATGTTGTGTGTTAAATATTTAATGGGGTCTTAATAATTATTTACTGGTGCATTTAGCATAAAACCATGCGCTATCTATTTCTTATCACCATAATCTTCTAAATAAGCCACTTGGCATGTTTTTTACTACAGTATATCTGTAATAAACTTTACACACATGCACATATTAAGCGACATGTTAAAGCCTTTTGCTCAATTGCTGTCAAAAGACCCCGTTTCTAAAAAAGACTTCATAAAAATTGCACATGAAAAAGCTGCTCCGCATCAAAAAAAGTTATTAGAACTTTTGCAGATGCTACAATTTTCTGAGGCTCACAGAGAGGGAGAAGATTTGGTGCTTGAATAATTTAATTACTCAACGTTTGCAATATACTTAAATGGTGTAGCATCAAATTCTATTTGCATTTTCCAATGCCTATACAACCATAAGAAGTTCCAGCAGGCTGATGGATCTTTCTATGGAAAAAAGAGAAGATGTGAATGAAGCATTGCAGCAGATGAATGTTGCCAAAGAACTTATCGTGTTGGAAACGCAAAAAGAAATTATTGATCAATTACGGCAAAAAACAAATTCACTCAATTCAGTTATTGATCACATAAATAAAACATCCGACAGGCTGAATAATATTGCCATTACCATTGCAAAAGTTTCTGACCTAATTGAGAAAACCACCAACGTTCTTGCCTCCGGTTTTACAATGGGAATAATAAAACCAAAGACGGAGGTAGTTTCGAATTAAGGATGGTTCTACAAAAAATTTAGATTTATAGGCAGCCCAACTCTCGCCACGAATGTCTGCCATTTCAATTTTTGTTTTCATTTTGTTTTAAGAATTCAAACGCTTTAAATAATTCGTTGTCCGCTGGTTGATTTAGTTCAGGATCTTTGTCAAAGTGATAAGAAACCCAACGAACATTTTTACTTTCAATGCTTGTATAAAAATAAACTGCGTCAGAGAGTTCAACAAACTTTATGAATGGTAACAACTCAACAGGCTTGTATTGATTTGTATGCGTTAAGTAAAGTTTCTTTTTATCAAGTCCAACCAATGATTTTATTTCTGCTTCCCTAAATGGTGATTTTGCTCCGATAAGTTCCTTTGCTGTAAATGTCCAAACTCCTTCGTCAAGTTCACCTTGTTTTGCAGAAACAATTTTTGTTTCCTCAAAACCGTCAGCAATAAATTTTCTTAGTTCATTCAGTTGCTGTTCAAGTGCTGTAACTCTTTGTTTGTTTTCTTCTTCACTCGTAATACCTCCGTGTCCTTTCCATTTATTGCGTAATTCAGCAACTGTCAAAAGCGTATTTACAATTCCTTTTTCGGTAAGCATTTTCATAAATGCCTCTGTTGGATTTCCAAAAAGATTTTTGCAAAACTCTTCCTTGTCTGCATCTGTGTAAAATCTTCTTACTGATTTTGAAAGTCGGGAAGTAAGAACGTTCCAACTACCAAATGTTGCTCTGAAATACCACTCTTTAAATTTCTCGTCTGTGTCAATCCAATTGTGTCTTTCTTGTTTATAAAACTCTTGGTCTTGAACTAATGCACTTAACATTATCATTGAGAAAAATTCAGATAATGCCTCAAAGAAATGAAAAAGGTGTTCAACCTTTTTGCTGTTTTCTTTTGTTGCATAGTAACGCCAAAGAATTGATGAGATTGGAAAAGGTAAATTATCAATCCACTGTTCAAGTTTCTCTTCTTGGTTAATGTTCTTTAATTCTTTTGCGATAGAATTGAAACTTTTAGGTTGTTTCCAAAGGTTTCGCTTTAATTCTTCAAGTCGCAAAGTAAATTGGTCAATCTTACTATCAATTTCAATCAACCCTATTTGTGTTTTCAATTCTGGTAAATGCAAAAAACAAGTTTGTAATTGCGATTTTGAAATAGAAGGAATAGTTACACCAACCTCTAAACTCTCTCGCAATTTTCTGCCAATTACACTATTAAAATAATTGGCGACAAAAGTTGAATTTGCTTTTGTCTCGTCAAGCTGAATTTGAAAATAATTTTTTGGATTTTTCATTTTCATTTCCGAGGGCATTGTAACTGCTATGCTGTTACCAATTTTTGGAAGATAAACAGAATTAGAAAGGTGTTCTACTTCATCGGCATCAGATGCTTTCAAAAGATTTATGCTAATTACAACATCAGTTAAATTAATTGGGGGATAGCCAATTCGTTTAACTAATTCTTGCATTTCATTTTCTGATACTAACTCCTGTAACGATTTGAATTCATAGAAGTCGACTAAAGCACCCAACTGAATTGCTTTCCCTGCTCTGCGATTTTTATAGTTGTCAAGGATTGCTTTGTTAGCTTTTTCATCATTTGAAATTTCAGCAATAAAAGTTTTTTCTTTTGATTGCTTTGTAACGACAATTAGATTAGACTTAATATTTGCTTGCGGTAAGAATGCTCCATTCGGAAGAGCAAAAACAGCGTCAACAAAAAATCCAAGTTTGCTTAAAACTTCTTTGTTTTTTGCATTAAATAAAAATGAAAGTGGTAATAAGAAAACTGCTTTTCCATCGTCATTCAAAAACATAGAGGATTGAATAAGAAGAGTTGAAGCAAAATCGTTTGAAGTTTTGAAACCATTAATTTCTGTTGGCTCTTTTTGCATTCCAAACGGTGGAAAGCAGGTGATAAAATCAAACTTGTTTTTTGTGCTGTCAAGGAATTGCCAACTGTCACCTAAATGAATTTTGGTTTTAGGATTTGCGAAAATGGTTTTGATAGTTTCAAATGCAGTTTGGTTTATGCAATAAGCTGTCGTTGTTCCAAAGTCAAAGAAATTACAAGGAGATGAAGGTGTCAGCCAAGGGTCAAGATGCGTTTTAGGATTTACAATTTTTGCAAGTTCATTGATGAAATTATAGATGTAAAGCGGTGGAGTAAAACCATCAGTATTAGTTATAGCACGAATAAGTTCCTTGTTATTTAAAATCTGCTCAAACTTTTCTTGTCCTTGTGTTGTGCCGATAAGTTCAAGTAGCTTGATGCTATGAAAACCTGAAAAATTTATGTCCCCTCTAAGTCTGTTAAGAGTTGTCCAAATCGTTTGCTCAATTTCTTTTTGGTTTGTCATTTTTATAACTGTCGTTTGATAGAATTACTTGAAACATTTTATTGATGAAAGTATCCTCCTTCACCCAAAGGTGACCAGTAGGCGTATCTGATATTTTTATTCTTCTCTCTTCCGGAATAAGCATTACTTGACCAGGAAATATTTTATTCGGCTTGCTTTGTTTACTACATAAGTAAGCGATCGTTGTTTCAAATATCATAACTAAATTTTGAGTTACAATTGGAAGAAATTCTGCAATTGAAGTTCTTTGCATTTTGCTATCCAGATAGTTTACTTCAATGGTAGGCGAAATTATGTTGGCATTAATCTGCAATTCAATTTCTTTAATTTCAGTTTCAGTTTTACGATGGTCTAAACAATTTCGGATATTCCTAACCAATAAAATGAAAGGAAGAATTTTTTGGAAAAATTTTGTAAAGTCATCTTGCTCGCCATATTCAGTTTGGATAAACTCAAAAAAACTTTTGTAATAAGAAGCTCTTATCTTCATTGCCTGCAGAGCATTTGATTTCAAATATAGATAATAAGAAATAAATATGGATTATGGTGTCTTCATCACTACAGGATCAACTTTTTTGCGGCTAAAGTTTTCAATTTTTCTTAGTATCCAAAGCGATAAAAACAGCCACATTAAACCTACACAAAAGCCCGCCAGTACATCACTTGCATAATGTACTCTTAAATATACCCTGCTGATACCAATAGAAATAATGAGTAGTATAAGCAGGATAGTGAGCATCCATTTCAGCAATGCATTTTTTTCAATTTGCCAAACTAAAAATATTAATAGTCCATAAAAAGTTATGCTCATTAAAGCATGGCCACTCGGGAAGCTGTAACCTTTCGCAACCTCTAGCAAAGGGGTTAATGGCCGGTCGCGGTGAAAAATAAATTTTAAAGAGAACATAAGCAATAGGCTACTAAGCGCCACCACAGGCACTTTTATAGAATACCATCTATGTTTTTTGATAAATAAAAAATACGATATCAAAATAATGTTAGCAGGAATAAGAAAAGTATGTGTGCCTAAAAAAGTAAATACCTGCATCAAATCTGTATTTACATCGCTTACATATTTTGAAAGAAAATTAAAAGCATCCTGGTCGAAAGCTTGTTTCTTATCTTTAAATATCATTTGTGCAATACTGATGAATGCAATGAGTGCAATGCTGAATACGCTTATCAGAATAATTATCTCCAATGATAAAAGTGCAATGGCTGCGTACACCCTTTTTACTCCATGTCTTACATATTTTATCATAATTAAAAGTAATCAAAAGTTTAGGTCGGTTTTAAATGAGCCTTCCGGTAAGCCTAAACCAAAATCAATAAGCACAATCTATATTTGTACAAAAACACAACATTAATAATATTGCCACCATATTACTTAACCCGATAGAATATTTAAAAGGCGTTGGCCCGCAAAGAGCTGATCTTTTAAAAAAAGAACTTGGCATTTTTACATTTAAAGACATTTTAGAATTTTTTCCTTATAGGCATATTGATAAAACGCAGGTTACGAAAATTAGTAACATCACTGACACAACAGAGTATGTACAGGCGAGAGGGAGGTTAACTCACTTTGAAATTGTAGGCGAAAAAAGAGGAAGGCGTTTGGTGGCTACCTTAAAGGATGATACCGGGGAATTAGAATTAGTGTGGTTTCAGGGAATAAGCTGGATTCAAAAAACATTAAGTGTAGGCGCTGCTTACCTGGTTTTTGGTAAGGCAGGATTTTTTATGAACCAGCCGCAGATAACCCATCCGGAGATGGAAGTGATAACTGCAGAAACTGCAGGAGCAAAAAATTTTTTAGAACCCATCTATCCAAGCACAGAAAAATTAAAAGCACGAAGCTTAAGCGGAAGACAAATCGGAAAAATAACTTTCAACCTTTTTTCAATTTTAAATGAAAAAGAATTACCCGAAAATTTACCGCAACAGATACTTGACACATACAAATTTATTTCCCGCTACAAAGCTTTTAAACAAATTCATTTTCCTGCAAACGCTGATGAATACAGTGCTGCAGTAAAAAGATTAAAATTTGAGGAATTATTTATCTCGCAATTACGGTTGGGCATGTTGCGTTTGGAAAGGCATCGCTTTTCTCATGGACTTGTATTTGAAAAAGTGGGAGAATTATTCAACAATTTTTACAGTAAATATTTACCCTTTCAATTAACAGGCGCACAAAAAAGAGTTTTAAAAGAGATAAGAAAAGATATAGGCAGCGGCAGGCAAATGAACCGCCTCTTACAGGGAGATGTTGGTAGTGGAAAAACAATGGTGGCTTTGTTAACGATGCTTATTGCCGCCGACAATGGATTTCAAAGTTGTTTGATGGCGCCAACAGAAATTTTAGCGCAACAACATTATAACAGCATCACAAAGTTGTTGAAGGATATGCCTGTTACAATAAAAATTCATACAGGTTCATCTTCTGCTAAACAACGGAAGGAGGTTTTGCAAATGTGTGAAGATGGTGAAGTGCATATTTTAATTGGCACTCATGCAGTGATTGAGGATACGGTGCAGTTTAAAAATTTGGGATTGGCAATTGTAGATGAACAACACAGGTTTGGTGTAGAACAAAGATCAAAGCTTTGGAAAAAAAATGATACGCATCCGCATATTTTAGTGATGACAGCAACACCAATTCCAAGAACATTGGCGCTTACAGCTTATGGCGATCTTGATTACAGCGTGATGGATGAAATGCCGCCGGGCAGGCATCCAATTACTACTGTTCACCGTTATGAATATGCGAGGCCGCAGGTAATGGATTTTATAAAAGATGAAATAAAAAAAGGAAGACAGGCATATATTATTTACCCTTTGATAGAAGAATCTGCAAAAATGGATTTTGAAAATTTAATGAAGGGGTACGAAGAAGTAAAAGCATTTTTTCCTGAACCTGCTTATTGGATAAGCATGGTGCATGGTAAAATGAAGGCCAAACAAAAAGAAATAAACATGCAACGCTTTGTAAAAGGCGAAACACAAATAATGGTATCAACAACTGTGATAGAAGTAGGAGTGGACGTGCCTAATGCTTCTGTAATGGTAATTGCAAGCGCAGAAAAATTCGGGTTGCCGCAATTGCACCAGTTAAGAGGCAGGGTAGGGCGGGGAAGTGAAAAAAGCTATTGTATATTATTAACCTCAACTAAAATATCTACTGAAGCAAGGCTGCGGATAAAAATAATGTGCGATACAAACGATGGTTTTAAAATTGCAGAGAAAGACCTGGAGATGCGTGGGCCGGGTGATATTGAGGGAACAAAACAAAGCGGGATACTTGACTTTAAATTGGCCAATATTGTTAATGGTAAGGCGTTATTAGAAGAGGCTAAGAATATTGCTGAGGCTATAATTGAGAAAGATCCTGACCTTAGTACCGCGGAAAATTCGGGGTTAAAGAATTTCCTGCAGATGCAAAAAGGTAAAACAATGTGGAGCAAAATTTCGTGAATGTTAAGGTGGTATTAAATTGAAAGACCCAGCCATCGTTTTCAAAACTTCTGTAATCTTAGTTTCGTAAATTTAGCATCTGGTTTCATTTAATAGCTGTAACCCCGTTGCTAACATTTGTTTTTTAAATTCGTACATTGGTAAAAATATTTTCTTTTGAAAATTTTTAAAATATTTTCTTCTCTTCTTTTATCTGCAAATTTATTTATTGTAAGTAATGCATATTCTCAAACTGAATTTATTGAGAACAAAGGGCAATGGGATAAGCAGGTTACTTTCATGACCAATGCAGGCAGCGGCGCTTTCTTTCTGCAAAAAAAAGGTTTTACAGTTTTGCAAAATAATCCCGTTGATCTCGAAAGGCTTATTCATAAAGATCATGTTAAGCCAACACCGGCTTCTGCTCTTGAAAAAAACATACTTCATTCCCATGCATATACTGTACAGTTTGTTGGCGCAAACGAAAATCCGGAGATCGTTCCGGATAAAGTTTTGCCATCAGTGAATAATTATTTTATTGGTAACGATAAAAGCAAATGGGCAGGCGACTGCAAAATATATGGTGGTGTTACTTATAAAAATATTTATCCCAATATTGATGTTCGTTATTATTCTGATGCAGGTACAAGATTAAAATATGATATCATTGTTCACCCGGGTGGTGATGTAAATAAGATCGCATTGCAATATAAAGGCGCTGATGGTCTTGCCATAAAAAATAAGGAACTTATCATTAAAACATCAGTTGGAGATAACAAAGAACTTTCACCATATACCTACGAGGTAATCAGTAATCAGCGCAAAGATGTTGAAACAAAATATGTAATTAATGGCAACGTGGTAACGTTTAAAGTAAAAGACCATTCAGCCAACAGCACGCTAATTATTGATCCTACTTTAGTATTTTTTTCATACACAGGAAGTTCAACCGATAACTGGGGATTTACTGCTACCTATGGTCCTGATGGAAGTTTTTTTTCCGGTGGAATTGTATTTGGCGATGGGTTCCCTGTTTCTACAGGAGCCTATCAAACAAGTTTTAAGGGTGGCGAAAGAGATATTGCAATAATGAAGCTCACTCCTGATGGGAAGAACCGTGTTTATGCAACTTATATTGGCGGTGGTGGAAGTGAACAACCACATAGTCTTGTAGTAGATCCGCAGGGGAATTTAATTTTGGCTGGCCGTACAAATTCTCCTGATTATCCTACTACAGCAAAACTAGGACCCGGAGGAGGATGGGATATTGTTGTAACAAAATTAAATGCGGCAGGTAACGCTTTAATTGGCTCAATGAAGATCGGTGGAACAAGTGACGATGGCGTTAATATCACAACTGATGAAGGACTGGGTATGCAATCTTTAAAAAGAAATTATGGCGACGATGCAAGAAGCGAAGTGATAATTGATGGTGCAAATAATATCTATGTTGCTTCCTGTACACAATCCACAGGAACAAAGGTCAGCGATGCATTCCCAACAACTCCGGGAGTATTTCAGACAAACCCTGGAAAAAACCAAGATGGTGTTGTTATAAAATTATCTCCTAACTGTAATAGTGTTATCTGGAGCAGTTTTTTAGGCGGGTCAGATAATGATGCTGCCTATGTGTTAGCACTCGGCAATAATAATAATTTGTATGTAGCAGGCGGTACAGCAAGTAATGATATGCCGGAAATTTCTTCATCAGGTGTTATCAGTTCAACATATTCAGGTGGGGCCTGCGATGGATTTGTTGTTGAATTAAATAATAATGGAACAAGTGTAATTAGAGGAACTTATCTTGGCACAACAGCATCAGACGAGATTTACGGGGTACAAACAGACATCTCGGGAAAGGTATATGTGATGGGCACTACAGAAGGAAGCTGGCCTGTTGTAAATGCTGCCTATTCAAATCCAAATAGTAAACAATTTATTTCCAAACTCGATCCAAATCTAAGCTCATATATTTATTCAACAGTGTTTGGTTCAGGTTCACCTTTACCAAATATTTCTCCAACAGCATTTTTAGTAGATAGGTGTGAAAACGTTTATGTATCCGGATGGGGTGGCAAAGCAGATTATAAACTTGGATTTAATAATTCAACAGTACGGGGTATGCCAATAGGAGGAACCGGAGTAATTAAAGCACAGGCAGATCCATCAGGGAGCGATTTTTATTTTATCGTAATAAAAAAAGATGCTGCTTCACTTTTGTATGGAACTTTTTTTGGCCAGGATGATCCGATTGGAGATACTCCATTATCCTTTGGAGATCATGTGGATGGTGGCACCAGCAGGTTTGATAAGAATGGTGTTATCTACCAGGCAATTTGTGCAAACTGTAATAAATCAATTTCATTTTTTGGTACTCCCGGCGCCTGGTCTACAACCAACAATGCTTCTGGTGGCGGGCAATGTAATTTAGGCATGCTTAAAATTAAAATGAATTTTGCAGGAGTGGAAGCAGGGCCACAGGCTTCTATCAATGGAATAGTAAATGATACATCAGGTTGTGTTCCGCTAAAAGTAGATTTTGCTGATACAATTCAAAATGGAAAAGGTTATGTGTGGGATTTTGGTGATGGATCTCCAAGAGTTACAACAACCGCTGTTGGTGTTTCTCACACTTACAATGTTGTAGGTACTTATCTTGTTACTCACATTGCAATTGACAGTTCAACATGTAACATAGCTGATACTGCATACCTGAAAATACGTGCCGGAAATAATAAAGCCACCTTAGATTTTATTCCTAACAAAACAGGGCTGTGTACTGATCTTAGTTATATTTTTACAAACACATCATCGGCTTCTACGGCGCCCTTTAATGCAAACAGTTTTACATGGGATTTTGGTGATGGATCTCCGCGAATTATTGCAGGTCCAACTCCGCCTGTAACCCATACCTATGGCGGTCCCGGAACTTATATTGTAAAACTGATACTGGCAGATACATCATTTTGTAATTCGCCTGACAGTATATCAAAAACGATAAGGCTTTCACCAATTGTAAAGGCACAATTTAATACACCAGCACAGGGATGTGTTCCATACAATGCCGTGTTTGATAATACATCTGCAGGTGGGTTAAATTTTTTATGGGATTTTGGAGATGGCACTTCTTCAACCGCAGATAATCCAACGCATTTATATACAACTGTAGGCACTTATACTGTTAAGTTATATGCATTCGATTCTACATCATGTAATAAACTGGATTCTACTTCTTTCAATATTACCGTAGTTGATATACCCATTGCAAACTTTACATTTAGCCCTGTGCCACCAAAGGAAAATACATTTACACAGTTCACAAATCAATCATTTGGAGCCACAGGTTATCTATGGAATTTTGGTGATGGAGATAGTTCCAATGAAGTAAATCCACAACATTTATTTAATGCAACAGGTACCTATAATGTTTGTCTTACTGCAATAAATGTTGCGGGCTGCAGTGATAGTATTTGTATGCCGGTAAGTGCAATTATAAATCCGCTGCTTGATGTACCAAGCGCATTTACACCCGGTAAATTTGGTATTAATGGCATAATAAGTGTAAAAGGATTTGGTATAAAACAGATGCAATGGACGATCTATAACAGGTGGGGACAAAAAGTTTTTGAATCAAGTTCGCCATCCAGTGGATGGGATGGATATTACAAAGGTAAACTGCAGCAAATGGATGTTTACACTTATACTTTAGACGTAATATTTTCTGACGGAAATAAAATCAGAAAAGTTGGAGACATAACTTTAATACGATAAAAATTATATGCTAATTAGTTGATATGCTAATGTGCTGATTAAAAATGAAAAGATTTAAATACATATTCTTACTTATTACTTATCACTCATTACTTATCACCTGTCTTTATGCGCAGGATCTTCATTTTTCGCAGTTCTTCAATAATCCTCTTCTCACAAATCCTGCCAACACAGGTTTTATTCCTGATGCGGATTACAGGCTTGGCGCTTCTTACAGAGATCAATATTCTTCTGTAATGGCTGTGCCTTATAAAACAATAAGTATTTATGGAGATGCACAGGTTTTTAGAGACAGGTTAGAAAATGGATGGCTTGGATTGGGTGCAGTAATATTAAGAGATGTTGCAGGCACCGGAAGTTTAACCTCTACTAAAATGTACGGATCTATTGCCTATCATCAAATGCTTGGTAACAGCAGCTTACTTACTGCAGGCTTTAATGTTGGCTGGGCAAATAAAAGAATAGATCAAACTAAATTAAAATTCCCGGATCAGTTTGATGGAAAATTCTTTGATACCAATATACCCACGAGTGTAATATTAGCTAACAATAATGTTAGCTAT
>DATCOF010000156.1:0-17604 GCA_036564845.1 Chitinophagaceae bacterium
AACTAATTTTCCTGAAGCATCAATTTCTTTATCCGCTTTTACATTTAAATTTTTACCGATGGTTGAAATAGTTTCTCCTTCAATAAAAATATCAGCTATGTAATCTGCATCTGCAGTAATTATTCTCCCGTTTTTAATCAGCACTGACATAAGACATGTTGTTGTTTAATTCTTCAATATTTTTTCTATAAGATTGCATCATCAAAATATAACTAATACCTGAAACAAAAAACCCAACAAACCACGCATAATTATACAAATGAGAAACCCACAGTGGTACTGCATCCTGGGAGATCACTTTTATTGTCACTAAAAATCCTGGGATGTTTGGAATAATACCTAACAACAAAGCAGTGATAGCACGCCAATTAAATCCATTACTAAAACTGTATTGCCCGGAGTGTTGATACAACTCGTTAACCTCTAACTTTTGCTTTCTTATAAAATAATAATCAGCGATCATAATTCCGCCAACAGGTCCAAGCAAACTTGAGTAACCAACAAGCCATGTAAAAATATAACCTGAAGGATCAGCGATAAGCTTCCATGGAAAAATACAAATGCCGATAATGCCTGTGATAAATCCACCAGTTCTGAAATTTATTTTCTTTGGCGCAAGGTTTGCAAAATCATTTGCAGGGCTAACAATGTTTGCAGCAATATTTGTTGCCAATGTAGAAATTGCAACAGCGATCATGGCGATACTTACAAAAAATTTACTGCTGAATTTTCCTGCAAGAATTAATGGATCCCAAATTGTTTCTCCATAAATAATTACAGTTGCCGATGTAACAACAACACCAATAAAAGAAAACAATGTCATTGAAGTTGGAAGCCCGATAGCCTGCCCGTTTATTTGTGCTTTCTGACTTTTTGCATAACGGGTGAAGTCAGGAATATTTAAAGAAAGCGTCGCCCAAAAACCGATCATACCTGTTAATGCAGGGAAAAAGAAATCCCAGAAAGCCTTGTTGGTAGCGAATTTGGACGGCTGGTTTAGTATTGGACCTAAACCATTTCCTGCATTGATTGCCCAAAATAATAATGCCAATGCAGCAATGGGAAGAAAGAAAGCTTTAAACACCAACAGCTTTTTTATACTCTCAACCCCAAGATAAACAACGAACATATTCAACAACCAAAAAGCAAAGAAACAAATTGCCGGCCCGGTTTGTAAACCGAATGAAGCAGGAAAAATTTGTGGTAAAGTTGCCAGTGAGGGAATCCACAATTTCATCATTTGATAAATGGCAAATCCACCGATCCATGTTTGAATACCAAACCAACCGCATGCAACAATTGCTCTTAGCATTGCAGGAATGTTTGCACCTCTCACACCAAAACTTGCTCTTGCAAAAACAGGAAATGGAATTCCATATTTAGCGCCTGCATGTCCGTTCAATATCATTGGAATTAATACAACTGTGTTACCAATAAAAATAGTAAGTATCGCTTCCCACCAATTCATACCGCCACCAATCAACGAACTGGCAAGCATGTAAGTTGGAATACATAAACTCATGCTTATCCAAAGCGCCGCATAGTTCCATGTGTTCCATGTACGTTTGTGCATGGGAATGGGCGCCAGGTCTTCGCTGTAGAGTGATGATGATTGTATGTCAGTTTCGGGTTGGCTCATTAAAAAAATCTTACACTAATTAAAATCGAATTACACGAATTTTATCCCATTAATCTTTTAATCCCCGCCTGAATGACACAGTCGGGCAGGCTATTAATCATGGTTCAGACAATTATATTACCGGAAGATATTCATCCGCTATTGAAATCGCTTCTGAAATTATTGCAAGCCCCTCATCGATCTGCTCTTTGGTAACACAAAGTGGGGGAGCAATAAAAATAAAATTCCATCTTACAAAAGTGTACATGCCTAACTCTTTTATTTTTGCAGCCACTTTATTCATCACAACCATTTCATCATGCTTTGCATTGAATGGCGCCATTGGCTCTTTTGTTTTTTTATCTTTTACCAATTCAATGCAGCCCAACAATCCTGTATTTCTCCAGTTACCAATACTGGGATGTTTCAATTTTAATTCTTCTACTTTGGCATCAACATATCTTCCCATTGCTGCTGCATTCTCAATAAGATTATCTTCTTCATAAATTTTTAAAACTTCAAGAGCGGCTGCACAACAAACAGGATGCGCAGAATAAGTAAGCCCGATTGGAAGCATTGTATCATCAAACTTTTCGGCAATTTTATCGCTCACCATCAAACAGCCAAAAGGCAAATAACCGCACGTTAAACCTTTTGCCATGGCGATCATATCAGGAATAATATCATGATTTTGAAAACCAAACCATTTACCTGTACGGCCAAAGCCACTCATCACTTCATCCATAATTAATAAGATGCCATGCTTATTGCACAACTCTCTTACGGCTTTTAAATAACCTACAGGATATTGCAAACATCCTGATGAACCACTTTCGCCTTCCAATAAAATTGCGGCAATATTATTAGTACCTTCATAAGCAATGATCCTTTCTAAACCTGCAACAGATTCTTTCAGCAAATTTTCTTCGCCATATTCCCAACGATATAAATAAGGAAGATCAAAATGAACAAAGTTTGTTGGCTGTTGCGAATCAACAGGTAGTTTTCTTGGATCACCACTTGCAGCCATAGCAGCATTTGTAGAGCCATGGTATGATTGATATCTCGTTAAAATTTTATGGCGGCCGGTAGAAAGTCTTGCTAACTTAATTGCATTTTCAATTGAGCTTGCACCGCATAAAGTGAAGAACGCTTTGTTAAGATCACCGGGACAAATCTCTGCCAGTTTTTTTCCAAGCTCACCTCTTGCTTTGGTAACACAACTTGGTGTAACATAGGCCACTTCCTGCATTTGCTTTACTACTGCTTCTGTTACCCGCTGATCACCATGACCAATATTTACATTCATTAACCCGGAAGAAAAATCAATGTATTTCTTTCCATCATAATCATATAAATAAACGCCTTCGCCATTTTTTACAGCGATAGGGTTTGTACCTTTTTGTTTACTCCACGAGAACAAAGTATAGTCATGGTTATTTTGAATTATTTCTGCGGATTCCGTTTTGTGTGAAATGATTTTTTCGAGAATGCTCATAGTATATTTTTTTCGAATTAATTTTTAAATCCAATTCTTTTCCTGTTCTTCCATGCATTTTCTTTTAGTTCTTTTTCTGTTTTATCATCAAGAAGATTTTCAATTGCTTCATAAATTTTATTCAGCTGAACATCATGTTCTCCTAAATGATCTTTCAAATTTTCTATTTGTTCGATGACCTCCTTATATTGAATAGTGTTTTTTTTAAGCTCAATAAATGCACGAACAACTGCGATACTCATTTTTACAGCACGTTCGCTTTTTAAAACACTGGCAAGCATTGTAACACCATGCTCGGTAAAGGCATAAGGCTGTAATCTTGTTTGTCTTTTATTTTGCAATGCGGTCGCATTTTGCGACCTCATGTTTGTATGAGATTGTAAATTAGGGTCTTCTGACGATGATGTCGCAAATTGCGACATCATATTTTTCCATTCTTTTGAGGTTAAACGAAACATGAAATCTATAGGAAACCTATCTATATTGCGTTTTACCTGTTCGTTCAATCTTCTGGTTTCTACTTCATATAAAATAGCCAAATCAAAATCCAGCATTACTTTTTGATCACGAATGAAGTGAATTTTGTTAATAATCCTTTCATCAGGAATTAACTTGATAATATTTCTTTTTGCTTTAGCCATAGTTTTAATGATGTCACAAATTGTGACTTCATAAATATTAACTCATCCAATTCACACCAGCTTCGGGGTTCCATTTAGTAGTTGATTTTTTTAGTTTTGTCCAAAATTCAATTGAACTTTTTCCAGTAATATCTCCAACACCAAACTTGCTTTCATTCCATCCGCCAAAACTAAAAGGCTCACGGGGAACAGGAACTCCAACATTAACACCGATCATCCCTGCGCTTGCATGATCAATAATATATCTTGCTGCTGCACCATTTTGCGTAAACACTGAAGCCGCATTTCCATAAGGATTTGCGTTCTCAATTGCCAACGCTTCATCAACAGTATTTGTCCGCATGATGCTGATAACCGGGCCAAAAATTTCTTCTGTAGCAACAGACATTCCAGGGGTTACAAAATCAATAACAGTTGGTCCAACATAAGTCCCATTTTCTTTGCCTTCTACTTTTGTATTTCTTCCATCCACTAAAATTTTTGCACCATCATTTTCTGCTTCTGTTATATATCTTTCAATTCGTTGTTGAGATTCTTTATTGATAACAGCTCCAAGATTTTTTCCGGGAATAATTTTTCTTGCTTCATCACAAATTTTATCAATGATGCTGTCAACATTACCTACGCCAATCATTGCGGAAGCAGCCATGCAACGCTGGCCTGCACAACCACTCATGCTCGCAGCAACATTTTGTGCCGTCATTCCGGGAATTGCATCAGGCAAAACCATCAAATGATTTTTTGCGCCACCCAATGCCAAACATCTTTTATAATTTGATGTTGCTCTTTGATAAACAATTTTTGCAACTTTTGTTGAACCCACAAAAGACACCGCCTGTATATCCGGGTGATCACAAATTGCATTTACAATTTCAACATCGCCATGAACAACATTAAAAACGCCATCAGGCAATCCTGCTTCTTTTAAAAGTTCTGCCAATCTGCCAACACATAACGGAACTTTTTCAGAAGGCTTCATGATCATACAATTTCCCAAAGCAATTGCATTTGGTAATGTCCAGCAGGGAACCATTGCAGGAAAATTAAATGGAACGATAGAAGCAACAACTCCTAACGGAACATGTTCAGTTCTGCATTCCACGCCACGGCTAACTTCTAATATTTCTCCTGTTACCAATTGCGGTAATGATGTGGCAAATTCTGTAAGCTCGATGCACTTTTCAATTTCTGCAACGGACTCGCCAATTGTTTTTCCATTCTCTTCTGAACATAGTTCTGCTAACTCCTGGATATTTTTTTCCAGTAACGTTTTGAATTTAAAAAAAACCTGCACTCTTTCTTTGATAGGCGTTTTACTCCAGTGCGGAAAAACTGCTTTCGCTGCTCTTACAGCTTCATCAAGATCAGCAGATGATGACATGGGAACTTCAGATAGCTTATTACCATCTAATGGAGAAATAACATCTAATTTTCTGGAGGTAGAACTGTTTGTAAATTCTCCCTTAATATAATTTTGAACTGCTTTGTATTTCATTTAAACGCTTTCCTGTGTTATGAATAAAAATAAAAATTATACCTTTTTATCTTGCAAAAAAATTTAAAGGGATGCTTTTAGCAGAACTTTAATGGAGGTAAAAAAGCGGCTGTAAGTTATGAAGTTTTTCTTGTATCGATTTTGTTTTGGATGATAAGAGAAAATATTACTGAAACTATAGCTACTACTATCCCGCCGGCCACATCAAACGGAAAATGTTGCGCAAGATAAATGCGTGAGTAGCCTACTGTTAATCCATACAACAGCCCAACAAAAAGACACCATTTATTTTCAAATACAAGCGAGAAAATTAAATAAAAAACAAAAGCTGTGGCAGTATGGCCGGAAGGAAAGCTCGCTGTAAGATGCACCGTTACTCCCTGAACTGTATGAATATATCCAGATGTGATTGCTGCTGTGGGCCTGAGCTCGTCAGGCACAATAATATATTTACAAGCCTGCGTAAATGCTGTTGACAATGCAAAACAACTGATCAAAAAAGGCAACATTTTTTTCCCTTCCTTATAAATAAAATATACAACCAATGGTATCCATAACAATCCATCACCAAGATTGGAAAAAAAATTAAAAAAGTGATCAGCATAAATTCCAAGATCAGTATTTAATAAAAGAAAGGAATTGTTTTTTCCGCAGGAATAAGAAAATATAAAAATTACCAATGAGCAAAGCATTGATAAAATCAAAGCGATCTTGAAATTTTTATAATTAAGGTTTAGCATTTCGTTTCAGAATTATGGTTGTTGGCAATTCAAATATATCATGATGCTCAGCTATCATATCAAGATCAATTGTTGTAAGAGAATCAAGAAACTCTTTCCTGCTGATAACAATTGCTCCGGTATTTTGCTGCAATTGAATATGTAAAGGATCAATAGAATCATATTTTTTAATATTTACATTTACATAAAAATTATATCCCGGGTTATATATTTTATATAAAAAAACAGCAGGCGAGTTCTTTACAATTTCAATTGTTTTTGCAACAGAATTTTGTTTGTATAAAGTTGGGTAAATATAAAAGAGTGAAATAATATTAACCAACGAATACAAAATAACAATTGCAGAAATTTTCTTCTGCCAGCTTGGTCTTTTATTAATTAAAAGAAAAATAATAAATCCAACAGGAATTATAATAATCAGCCATCCTATCCAACTTACAGAAATTAATTCTTGCTCCTGCTTTATTGCAAAATATCCTGCAATTGGTAAGGTAAATAAAATTGCGATAAGAATATACAGCGGATATTTTTTTGAAGTGATCTCTTCATTTAATAATGATGCAATAAAACTTCCCAAAATCACGGCTGCAAAAGGATAGCAAGGCATTGCATAATTAGGAAGCTTTGTGCTGGATATACTAAAGAAGATGACAAAAGCTGCAACAACTACTCCTGAAAACTTAACCAGGTCATTTTGAAAAACGGGCTTTCGTTTTTTTATCACCTCACCGATAAAACTCATAAAAGGAAGCAACCCGATCAATACAAATAATATAGTTATATAGAATGATCCGCCATGCCCTTCCTGTGGATCAGAAAAACGGTTGAGATTGTTGTCAATAAAAAACCCTCTTGTCCATTCTCCGTTAGTTGCTTTGTGAACAGCAATGTACCAGGGCAATGTAATGGCCGCCAACAATACAAAAGCAGTTATTAAATGCCATGTAAGTGCTGTCTTCCATTTTTTTTCGCTCATGATCCATATCAATAAACATAACCCCGGCAATGCAAGCGCAACGGGGCCTTTGGCAAGTGTAGCCAAAGCAAATGCAACAGCGCTGATATAGAGTTGAGAAATATTATTTTCTTTCAGCCATGTAAATGCACTGAATAATCCCAGCATGATAAAGAAAATTAAATACGGATCAGGAACTGATAATCGAAATTCAAAAAGAAATTGCGTGCTTGTTGCCAACACAAGGCAGGCGCAAAATGCTGCGAAAGGACTAAATAATCTTTTGGTGTATTTGTAGGTAACAAATATTGTAAGTAAGCCCATCACAACAGAAAAAAAATTTGCAGCAAATTCATTTACACCAAACATTTTGTAAGAGAACATCATAAAAAAATAATGCAGCGGCGGTTTATCAACTCTTAATTCTCCATTAAAAGTTGGTATAATAAAGTCGTGTCGCAAAAGCATTTCTCTTGCACATTGCGCATTCTTTGCTTCGTCTAAAATATAGATGGGAGTTGACCCAAGACGAATGAATAATAATGCAGCTAACAAAGCTAATAGCCACCAGAAATATGAAGTCTTATATGTTTGTAGTGATACCATTAATATGTGGCGGCAAAACTAAGCGATGACTGAACAATTATGAATTTTCATTTCTTATGGGATCTTTATAAACCCATCTTACTCCAACAAAAGAAACCAACAGGGTAATTAAGTAAAATAATATGCTGATGTATCATCGTAACAAGATCACTCAGTACCCGAAATGTTCTTCCCAAACCATACTTTGATTTACCGAATTTTCTTGCATGATGTTTTACATCAACCTGTGTAATTCTTGCACCCTGCATTGCCGCGAGTACTGGGATGAAGCGGTGAAGCTCTCCATACAATCCAAGGTCTTCTGCAATTTCTCTTTTAAATATTTTTAATGTGCAGCCATAATCTTTTATGTACACTTTTGTCCATCGCCTGATAAAATAATTGGCAATTTTGCTGGGTATCTTTCTTAAAAAAATTCCATCTTTCCTGTTCCTGCTATTGCCGGCAACCACATCCCAATCTTCTTTTTTCATCAGGTCGAGCATAAAAGGAATATCAACAGGATCGTTTTGAAGATCGCCATCAAGCAGGGCAATATATTTCCCGGTTGTATGGTCTATGCCCGCCGTCATTGATGTACTTTGTCCATAGTTTTTTAAGCTCTACCAAAGTTATCCTGTCGTCAATTATTTCTTTTACGCGTTTTCTTGTTGCATCAGTTGAGCCATCATCTACAAAAACAACTTCGTAATCCATACCTGATAAGGCTTTCCTGATCTCATCAACCAGAGGATGAATATTATCTCCTTCATTTATTACAGTAATAACAACGGAGAGTTCTCTCATTCTTTTAATTTGGTTTCAAACAAATCAAATTCCATGTGGCATAGGGTTTGCCTTTACGGTAATAATTCGTCTTATCTTTAATTATGTTTAATTCCAAAATAGTTATTGTTTTATTAGTTCTTCTAAAGTTTAATAACTATGAAGGTTGTGGACCTGACAAAACAGGATCGCAATCACCTCCGGGATATGATCTTAATACCCCTGTAAAAATTACATTACCTATCGGGCTTGATGAAATTTCGGGTATTTCTTATTATGCTAAAGACAGCAGCGTTTTTGCCGAGATAGATGAAGATGGTATGTTATTTAAAATTTATATGGATGGGAGCGGAAAAATAAAGCAATGGCACTATGACAAAAAACACGACTTTGAAGATATCGTAATGCACGATAGTACTTTTTATTTATTAATAAGTAATGGTGATATTGAGACTTTAAAATTTGATGGCGATTCCATTATAAAATCAAAATCCCAATTTCCTGATGCAAGCAAAAAAGCAAATGAATTTGAAACATTGTATTACGATCCTTCTTTTGGGTTGGTTATGCTTTGTAAAAATTGTGAAGATGATAAAAAGAAAGTTGTAACAGCATTTGCATGTAAACCTGATTCTTCTGTTTACAACGTCGCTTTTCAGATGGATGTAAAACCTATTGCCGAAAAAAGTAAAGAAGAAAAATTTCATTTTAAACCATCTGCTGCCGCGATAAATCCACTAACGAATGAGTTGTATATTCTTGCATCAGTAAATAAATTATTAGTGGTAACAGATAGAAGCGGTAATGTAAAAAATGTTTATACACTCGATCCGGTTATATTCAACCAACCTGAAGGAATTACATTTACACCCTGGGGCGACCTCCTCATCTCTAACGAAAAAGGAGAAGAAGATAATGCAACCCTTTTAATTTTTAAACCCGTAAAGAAAAAATGAAAAGATCTTTAGCAATTATTTTTTTTACATCTTTATTGCACTCCTACACATTTGCACAAACACCGGATAGTTTACAACAGCGAATAATACTAATCGGTGATGGTGGAGAATTGGCCAGTGGCCGCCAGCCTGTTATTTGGGGAATAAGAAATACCATTCCTTTTGATAAAAAAACGACGATTATTTTTTTAGGTGATAACCTTTACCAGTATGGCTTACCGGATGAATCAGTGGTTGGGTACCGGGAAAGAAAAGCGCCATTGGATTCGCAAATAATTATTGCCAACGGCACTGATGCAAAAGTATATTTTATTCCAGGTAATCACGATTGGAATAATGGTGATCCCGGTGGCTGGGAAGGTATACAAAGAGAGCAGGCTTACATTGATAATTTCGGAAGTAAAAATGTTGATTTCGAACCTAAAGATGGTTGCCCCGGACCTGTTGAAATACATATTACAGATGATATAACATTGATAGTTCTTGACAGTGAGTGGTGGGTTTTTCCTTATGATAAACCAGGCATTGAATCGGATTGTCCTTTTAAAACAAAGGCCGAAGTATTAACGCAGCTTGATGATATTCTTTCAAGAAGTTCAAAGAAATTGGTAATTCTTGCCTTTCACCATACTTTCAGAAGTTATGGTATTCATGGAGGAAATTTTACCATCAAGCAACACATATTTCCGTTAACGGATGTCAGTCCCAAATTGTATATTCCTCTACCCATAATTGGCTCTATTTATCCAATCACAAGAGGCATTTTCGGAACTACAGAAGACATGTCGCATCCTTTATATCAAGGCATGATATCAGATATTGAAAGAGTAGTTAAGGGACATCAGAATGTTATCTATGCGGCCGGCCATGAGCATACATTACAATTAATTAAGGATAGCGGATATTATTATATTGTAAGCGGCGCTGCCAGTAAATCAACGCGGGTATCAAAAGGAAAAAATTCTTTATTCGCATCTGATAAAAAAGGATTTGCGATACTTGATGTTTCAAAAAATAAAAATGTAAGCACAACTTTTTATACAGTTGATTCAGAAAAAGTAAAACTGGCATTTACCACAAACCTTTTAAATTTTTCATCACTGCCCACTCCTGAAAATCCGAAAGACACAACACGTACAGCAGAAATTGTTTTTAAAGACAGTGCTGTAATTTCTGCAAGCGATAAATACAAAAAAGCAAGTGGCTTTAAAAGAACTTTCGTAGGAAATAATTATCGTAAAGAATGGAGCACACCCATAACACTAAAAGTATTTAATATAAGAAAAGAAAAAGGAGGCTTAAAAATCGGAAGCCTGGGAGGAGGCAAGCAAACAAAATCTTTACGCCTTATTGATAAAACAGGAAAGGAATGGACATTGCGTTCGATAGACAAAGATCCCGAAAAAGCTATCCCCGAAAATCTCAGGCATACATTAGCACAGGGCATTGTTCAGGATCTTGTTTCTGCAAGTTATCCTTATGCGCCATATATTGTGCCCGGCCTGTCGCAGGCTACAGGCGTGCTTTCTACCCATCCTACATTCTTTTTTGTTCCTGATGATCCGGCATTCGGAATTTATCAAACCATGTTTAAAAATACGGTTTGCCTATTGGAAGAAAGAGAGCCAACAGCAGATGCTGCTGACACAAAAACTACTGCCAAGGTTATCAATAAAATGATTGATGATCACGATAATCATGTTGATGAATTCGCTTATTTAAAAGCACGGCTTCTTGATAATATTATCGGTGATTGGGACAGGCATTTTGATCAGTGGAAATGGGGAACATCCGATACGGGAAAAGGAAAATTATATTATCCAGTGCCAAGAGACAGGGACCAGGCAATGTATAATTCTGATGGGCTATTGATAAATTATCTTGCAAAAAATCAATACAAATATTTACAGGGATTTAAAAATTATTTCACAGATATACGATGGTTTAATTATGAGGCCCGTGATATTGACAGGATCTTTCTGACCCGCTTAAATATTAATGACTGGAGAAATTCAATCGCAAAAATTCAACAGGATCTTACTGACAAATCAATTGATTCATCCGTAAAACTTTTACCTCCTGAAATTTATGCACTTGATTCATCAACAATAACTGCAAAATTAAAAAGCAGGAGAGATGTTTTAATGAAGCAGGGAATTAAACTGTATAAATTTTTATCAAAAAAAGTAAGCATCATCGGCAGTAACGACCAAGAGTATTTTAAAGTTCAAAACAATGGCGACAGCCTACAGGTAATTGTTTACAGAAAAAAAAATAAAGCCGATTCAGCCGGCATAATTTACAACCGTTCGTTTGATCATTATTATACAAAAGAAATCCGTTTATACGGCTTAGGCGGAAATGATAAATTTGAAATTGCCCCTGATACAAGATCAAACATTAAACTGAGAATGATTGGCGGCAAAGGCAATGATTCTTTTTATATAAAAGGCAATGTTCGCAATTTTGTTTATGATCTCAAGAACACCGATTCCACTTCAGAAAAAAATGATGTTGTAAGCGCCAGCAGAACAAAAACTGATTTTTCTATCAACCCTTCAGTTAATGAATACAAGCCTTACGGTTTTAATTACAATATTTACCGTTTCCCCCAACTTAATGTTGCTTACAACGCGGAAGACAGGCTGCTGGTGGGCTTTGGCGCTTCGGTAAAAACTTTTGGCTTTAGAAAAGATCCCTATTCAACCTTTCAAAAAATCTCGGCACTGTATGCGCCAACGCATGGGGCATACCAGCTAAATTACCAGGGAATTTTTAATGGAGCTTTTTTAAATAAGGACATAATTTTTAATACTGAACTGGTAAGACCAACGCTAAATAATTTTTTTGGTCTTGGCAATAGCACCGTTTATGATAAAAGCAAACCATTGTCATACTACAGGGTAAGGTATAAATATTTTCAAACAGAATTATTATTGCGCAAAGGATTCAATAATCATATTGTTGACATAAGTTTTGGGCCTGCGTATTATCATTACGCTAACAGTTTTTCTGATAACAAAACAAGGATACTTGGTACCCAGCCTTTCCTTTTTGATTCTGCAAGCGTTTACAGCAACAAAGATTATTTAGGCGCTAAACTTAAGATCGATATAAATTATGTGAACGATGAATTAATTCCGAGCCGTGGTATTACCTGGTATAATGAATTTAGTTCCATGGCAGGCTTGAACAGCAACAGCAAAGGCGTTACAAAATTCACTTCAAACATGACGGTGTATGCAAGCCTTACTGAAGAAAGGAAATTTGTTACCGTGCTAAAATTTGGCGGCGGACACATCTTCAACAAGAATTTTGAATTCTTCCAGGCGCTTGATCTTGGTGCAAATAATATTTTAAGAGGATTTAGAAAACAACGTTTCTCAGGCTCATCAACTCTTTATGCCAGTGCAGAAGAAAGGGTAAAATTATTTAAATCAGAATCCTACCTATTGCCAGGAGATGTAGGCCTGATAGGGTTTTACGATGTTGGAAGAGTGTGGATGAAAAACCAATCATCAACAAAATGGCATCAATCTTACGGTGGTGGAGTATATTATTCACCATTCAATATCGTTATCGTTTCGGCAACTGTAGGCATCTCTGATGAAGATAAATTGCTTAACTTTTCACTCGGCACTAAATTTCGCCTTACCTTTTAAGTATGGATAATAATCTTTATAAAAAAATAGAGCATTACGTTACGGGGTTGTACGAAACGCTGCAGGATGACACGCTTACATTTCATAATCTTAAGCATACACAAAACGTTGTTGACAGAACAAAAGAAATTGCAGGCCATTATCATGTTAATGAAAAAGAAATGCTTATTCTTTATACAACTGCATGGTTTCATGATACAGGATATTTATTTACCGATCCTGAAAAACACGAAGCAATGGGTGTGGAGGTAATGAAAAAGTTCATGCTTGATCATACAAATGATACCGAACTTATAAATGAGATTGACCAATGCATAATGGCTACCAGGAGCCCGAGAGATCCAAAAAATTTATTACAGCAAATAATCTGCGATGCAGATACATATAATTTAGGCACTAAAGAATTTAAGGATACCAATAAACGTGTGCTAAAGGAACTCAGGTTAAAAAATGGGAAAACAGATAGGCTTGAATTTATGAAGGGCACAGTTAAAATGCTGCAAGAGCACCAGTTTTATACAACCTATTGCAAAGATATTTTATCAGTAACAAAAGAATTGAATATGAAAAAATTAAAAAATAAAATAGAGAAGAAGAAAGAGGAAAAAGAAAAAGAAACGGTGAAGGATATGGAAAAGGTTAAGGAAGATTTTGCAAATACCAATAAACTTTCTGACCTGGAAAAAGACAAGACAGGCCTTGTTTCCAAGGGGATACAAACCATGCTTCGCCTAACATCCGGAAATCATTTAAAGCTAAGTGATATGGCAGATAGCAAAGCCAATATCCTTATTTCAGTAAATGCAATTATCATATCCGTTGTGTTGGGTGTACTGGCAAGAAAATTACAGGAAGAAACGTATCTTAAAATTCCAACGCTTATTTTTTTAGCATCTGCTGTTACAACTATTGTTCTTTCAATTTTAGCAACCCGCCCAAAAATAAGTGAAGGAAAATTTACACCGGAAGATATCGCAGCAAAAAAAACCAACCTGTTATTTTTTGGTAATTTTTACAAAGCCACATGGGAAGAATATAATGCCGCTATGAAAACAATGATGGTGGATACTGATTATCTCTATGGCTCATTGGTAAAAGATATTTATTACCTCGGTGTTATTTTAGGCAGAAAATACAGGCTGATAAGGCTGGCATATAATGTTTTTATGATAGGTATAATTTTATCCGTAATTGCTTTTGTAATTGCAATATCCATTCATAATGCATCCGCTACTGCAAACCCAATTGTAAACGGATCAGGATCACCTTTATAAAATTTAGGGTAATGTTTTACAACAGAGACCTTAGCTGGCTGGGTTTTAATTTAAGAGTATTACAGGAAGCGGCAGATAAAGAAGTTCCATTGTACGAACGCTTAAAATTCCTGTCAATTTTTTCTTCTAATCTTGATGAGTTCTTCAGAGTACGCTACCCTTCTATCATTGCGCTGTCAAAGCTTAACAGGAAAACAAGAATGCAGGTAAGCGTTGGCGCAACAAAAAATATTCCTGAAGAGATACAAAATGAAATTAACCGGCAACTGGATATTTTTGGATCAACCTTATTGAAAAAAATTATTCCTGAACTAAAAGATAACGGTATCATTTTTTATTACGACGATGAAATAAGAGCTGAACATATTGCTGAAATAAAAGAAATATTTTTATCGCATGTTTTATCTTTTATTCAGCCCATATTTTTAGATGGCAGCGTAAACACTTTCATGCCTGAGAACAATCAATTGTATTTTGTTGTTTCTCTTAAAGAAAATAACCAGGGGCTTATTAAACAGGCCATCATAAATATCCCTTCCAATAAATTAAAAAGATTTTTTACACTCACTCCTCTTGATGGATTTGAATACGTGATATTTATTGATGACATCGTAAGAGAAAATCTTACATCCATTTTTCCGGGACTGGAAATGATTGGAGTGTACAGCATCAAATTCAACAGAGATGCGGAGTTGCCGCTGGTAGAAGAATACAGTGGCGATCTTTTAAATAAAATTGAGAAGCAACTTAAAAAAAGAGATTACGGTGCACCATCACGTTTTCTTTATCAAAATGGTATGCCGGTAAACCTTCAATTATTTCTTGCATCTGCTTTTAATGTTAAGTTTGAAGACATGTTTGCCGGCAGGCGTTATCATAACCTGAGTGACCTTTCTTCGTTTCCCAAATTCAATAAAAATCTTACGTATCAAAAACTAAAACCGCTCTCGTCTTTAAATGTTATGGACAGCGGAGATATTTTTAATGTGTTGAACAGGCAGGATGTTTTGCTGCATATCCCTTATCAATCTTATAATCCTGTATTATCATTTTTTAACCAGGCAGCAGTTGACATGGATGTAACTGACATTTACATTACGCTGTACCGTGTTGCAGCAGAGAGCCACATTGTAAATGCATTGATAAGCGCTGCAAAGAATGGGAAAAATGTTACAGCTTTTATTGAGCTTAAAGCAAGATTTGACGAAGCCAATAATATTAAATGGAGCAGGGTGATGAAGGATGCCGGCGTAAAAATCATTTACAGCATTCCTGAAATTAAAGTGCACTCAAAAATTGCACTGGTAAAAAAACGTAAGGGGCTTGAAGATGTTTCGTATGCCATTTTAAGCACAGGAAATTTTAATGAGATAACAGCGCAGTTTTATACTGATCATGTTTTGATGACAACAGATCCGTTAATAATTAAAGAGATGATCCCGCTGTTTAAATTCTTACAGAAAAAAGATTTGCTTATTGCATTGTCAAATAAAATTCCTGAGAATAATAAATTAAAATTTGATAAGCTGCTGGTATCACAATTTAATTTGAACACAAGGCTTGAAAAATATATTGACGGCGAGATTGAAAAAGCTAAGCAGGGCGGTGATGCGATGATACGCATAAAAGTAAACAACATTGAAGAGCCTTATTTTATAAACCTCTTATACAAAGCAAGCCAGGCAGGGGTTACAGTAAATTTAATGATCAGGAGTATATGCTGCATAATGCCGGGCTTGCCGGGCATTAGCGAAAACATTATTATAAAAAGATTGGTGGATCGCTATCTTGAACATACACGGCTCATGATATTTGGTGCCGGCGACAATGCTGAAGTTATTATTGGTTCTGCCGATCTTATGAACAGGAATTTACATCACCGCATAGAAGTTTGTGTAGCTGTTGAAACACCCGGTTGCAAAAAAGAATTGATAGATTATTTTGAGATACAATGGAAAGACAATGATAAAGCTGTTGTGCTAACATCAAACTTAGATCAGCAAAAAGAAGATGAAACAGATACACCAAAGATCAACGCACAACATTCTATTTACAATTACCTGAAAAATATAACATGAAACTTTTTAGATACAGATGGTTCAAAATTTCCAACATCACCAAATACAGGATACGATCTGTGTTGTTCATTGCCTTTTTTTGGACAGTAACTGACTGGATAACTGTATTGCTAAGAAACCAAAATGCTGACCAGGTAACCCGTGTACACAGTTTGTGGATGAGAGCGATCCTGATGTTTGTGCTAAGTATAATAATGGGTTATCTTTTTGTTTACAAACTAAAAAAATTTTTACGGCATTACCCGCTGTGGCTCAATTTCGTTTTAAAAAGTATCATCCTTTTAGTAAGCGCTTTGGTTATAAGTTTTATTATCCAGACTGTAAGTTTTATACTTGTTTTAGGACAAACCCCTGGCCAGGCATTACATAATATTTTAGTGTATGCATTGCATAAAGACTGGCTGTTGCAAAAAGTTATTTACTGGATGGTTATCTTTTTTATTACCCAGTTATTTTTATTGATTAATGAGAGATATTCCCCCGGGGTGTTCCTCGATATTTTTTTAGGAAAATACATTCAGCCAAAAATAGAGAAGAGGATAATCATGTTCATGGATCTTAAAGACTCCACTCCCATTGCAGAAAAACTCGGGCATCAATTATATTTTAAATTCATACGCGATTTTATTTACCAGATCTCAACCGCCATTATTGAATACGAGGGAAGAATTTATCAGTATGTTGGTGACGAAGCTGTTTGTTCCTGGTTGTTTGATAAAAAAAATACAAGGAAATGTATGGATGCAGTTATTTTAGCCAGGAAAATGATCCAAAAAAAGAGTGAACATTTCAGGCGCAACTATGGTATCATCCCTGAGTTTAGAGTAGGCATACATTTAGGAGATGTAACCGTTGGCGAGATAGGTGTTATTAAAAAAGATCTTGCGATGACCGGCGATACGATGAACACCACTGCACGCATAAGAAGCGCCACCAATGAGCTTAACCACAACTTTATAGTATCAAAACAATTTATGGAAAACATTGATCTTGAAGAATGGCAAACCGTAAACCTTGGCCCTGTAGATTTAAAAGGGAAAGGCACAGAGGTAGAACTTTTTTCTTTGAAGATCTGATGGATGGAATAAAACACTTACTTTGAATTGTAATCGGCTTGACGCAACTCAACAATACAAAAAACGAACAAGAGCAATAATGAAAATGAATGAATTTAAAAATGGTGAGTTGCGTGTTATTCATAAATACAAACGTTAGCTGCGATTATATGACCACCCCTCAAGACGATAGAATTACACAAATGCGCAAGCAAGTATATCAAAATGACAAAAATAATTTTGACGACATTTGCTTTACGC
>DATCOF010000157.1:0-9322 GCA_036564845.1 Chitinophagaceae bacterium
GGGCTATTGGCAGCACATCAGGCTTTGCAATTGCATATTTTATAAAAAGCAGACATATAAAAATTGCGGTTTGATCAGTCAATACTTTCCTCCATCCTGTTTAAAAACTCCCAAAGCTCATTCATTGTTTTTATATTCTCTACAATTAAAATTCCATTCCTCCCCACCTGTTTTAATTTTGCTTTATTGGTTTTTGTTTGAATGAATTTTAAAATACCGGTAAAGGTCTCACTAGCGAAATAAGGTGATTCAGGATTGCTAACAAAGAAGCATTTCAAATTCTCATTTTTCAAAAGCATCTTCTCAAAACCAAGTTCCACAGCTATTTTGCGGCAGCGAACTGTGGTGAAAAGATCTTCTACCTGCGGAGGGATCGGCCCAAAGCGGTCTATCATCTCTGCATGAAAATTATTCAGATCTTTTTCATTTTCGCAATTATCGAGGCGAGAATACAGACTTAGCCTTTCTGTAATACTCTCTACATAATTATCAGGAATTAAAATTTCAAGATCTGTATCAATGGTACAATCTTTTACAAAATCATCCTGCTGCTGAATCTCTTCTTTAAATAATTCTTTAAATTCTTTACGTTTCAACTCACGAATTGCTTCATCTAAAATTTTTTGATACATCTCAAATCCTATCTCTGCTATAAAACCGCTTTGTTCACCTCCCAACAAATTACCTGCGCCACGAATGTCAAGGTCACGCATTGCAATCTGGAAGCCACTTCCAAGGTCGCTGTATTGTTCTAAAGTTGATAATCTTTTTCTACTGTCTGTAGGCAATGTGCTCATCGGCGGAGCCAGCAAATAACAAAATGCTTTCCTGTTGCTTCTTCCAACTCTTCCTCTCAACTGGTGCAGATCACTCAAACCAAACTGGTGTGCATTATTTACAATGATGGTATTTACGTTTGGAATATCAACACCGCTTTCAACAATGTTTGTACAAACAAGAACATCATATTTCTTATCCATAAAATCAAGAATAGTTTCTTCCAGTTTATCACCATCCATTTGTCCGTGAGCAAAGGCAATGCTGAGGTCGGGACATAAACCCTGTATCAATGATTTCATTTCTGCCAATCCATGTACACGGTTATGAATAAAAAATACCTGCCCTCCTCTTTCTGTTTCATAATAAATTGCATCTCTTATAAAATCCGCATCGAAAACATGTACTTCTGTTTGTATCGGTTGCCTGTTTGGTGGTGGCGTATTGATGATGCTGAGATCTCTTGCCCCCATCAAACTAAATTGCAATGTTCGTGGGATGGGTGTTGCTGTTAATGTAAGCGAATCAACAGTTGTTCTTATTTGTTTTAATTTTTCTTTTGATGCAACACCAAACTTTTGTTCCTCATCAATTATCATCACGCCAAGGTCTTTAAATTTTACATCTTTGCTCAGCAAGCCATGTGTACCAATGATAATATCAACTTTTCCTTCTTCTAATTTTTTAAGTGTTTCTTTTCTTTCTTTTGAAGACTTAAAGCGGTTTATATAATCAACCGTTACAGGAAAATCTTTTAAGCGCTCGCTAAAAGTTTTATAATGCTGATAGGCAAGAATGGTCGTAGGAACCAGCACTGCAGCCTGTTTCCCGTCAAGGCATGTTTTAAATGCCGCCCTGATTGCGATCTCTGTTTTACCAAATCCTACATCACCACAAACTAACCTATCCATCGGCGATGGTTTTTCCATATCGCGTTTTACATCGATCGTGGCTTTATTTTGGTCGGGAGTGTCTTCATAAATAAAAGATGCTTCTAACTCTGTTTGCATGTAATTATCCAGGGAGTGAGCAAAGCCTTTCAGGCTTTTTCTCTGTGCATATAATTTTATAAGATCAGTTGCAATATCCTTAACCTGCTTCTTTGTTTTGTCTTTTAATTTATTCCAAACATCGCTGCCAAGCTTATTCATTTTTGGCACTGTGCCTTCCTTGCCGCTGTACTTACTTATCTTATGCAGAGACGAAATATTTACATACAACAGGTCTTTGTCTTTATAAATAATTCTTACTGCTTCCTGCATTTTTCCGTTGGCATCAATCTTCTGTAATCCGCTGTACACGCCAACTCCATGATCTATGTGTGTTACATAATCTCCCGGCTGCAACTCACGCAATGTTTTTAATGTAAGCGCTTTGTTCTTGCTGAATGCCTGCTTTACTTTGTATTTATGGTAACGTTGAAATATTTGGTGATCGGTATAGCAAACCAATTGCAGATCATCGTCAATAAAGCCTTCATGAATAGAAGTTGGTATTGGCGTGAATTGTATCTCTGCATTTAGATCAGCAAAAATGCTGTGCAATCTTTCCAATTGTTTTGGATTCTCCGCAAATAAAAAGATGTTGTATTTTTTTTGCTCAAACTCTTTTAAATTTTGGATAAGCATTGAGAACTGCCGGTTAAATGCAGGCTGGGCCTTGGTATTAAAGTTAACAGTTGACAGTGGTCCATTTCCTTCCTGTTTACTCTTTGCAAAAAATGGCCTGCTCCCGATCTCTATTACATGCCGTTGCTTAACCTGTTCTTCTAAAACATTTGCTTTTACAAAATCATTTTCTGTAACAACATTTTTTTCAGTCAGCTCATCATATTCTTCGTGGTACTTGTTGCTTGCAGTTTGCGGCTTATTTATTTTTTCAATTTCTAAAAATGTTTCAAGATCCTCTTCCTGCTGAACAATTTTTTCTTTTATAAAATCCCAGTCTTCTGTCCACACGGCTGTGTTCTCAGGAAGAAAATTCAACAAAGAAACTTTTTCTCCTGAATCAAATTGCGTTTCTACATTCGGGATAATATTTACCTGCAATAATTTTCTTTCACTAAGCTGGTTTTCGGGATCAAAAATTCTTATGCTATCGATCTCATTGCCGAATAATTCTATTCGATATGGCTTTTCATTTCCAAAAGAATAAATATCAAGAATGCCTCCACGCACAGCAAACTGCCCTGGTTCATAAACAAAATCAGTTCTCTCAAAACCATATTCAACAAAGCGTTTTAATATCCCGTCAACATCAATTGTTTCTCCCTGTTTAAAGGAAATAATATTTTCAGAAAGTGTTTTGGAAAGAACAACTTTTTCAAACAAAGCTTCGGGGTAGGTAATAATAGAGCCAATTCTTGCACCAGCCGGCGCTGTAGAAAATTTTGTAAGGCATTCTGTGCGCAACATCACATGACTGCTATTCAACAACCGGTAATTCTTTTTTGTTTTATAAGAAGATGGAAAATAAAATATGTTCAAGGCATTGCTGATATTTTCCAGAGTGTTATGGAAATAAGCGGCTTCTTCAGCGTCTCTTAAAATAACAAGGTGATTGATCTTTGATGCAGCAGGGTGAGCAAAAACAGCGTTGATAATAAATTGTGAGGCGCTTCCCTGTAATCCTGCAAGATGAATTTTTTGGGGCTGGGACAAACCGACCCTGTCCGCAATTGTAAAAATGCGGGGATCATTCTTATAACTATTCAGCAACACATCCAGATTCATTCGATTCACAAAGATACAATTAACCAAAAGAACTGTTTACTAACGAACACTAAAAACATGCTAAATAATTCTTTATCTTTTTTATTTGGCCATTCATGTTTATATACATCCAATAAAAAACACTACATGATAGTGAGTGTCTCATTTTTCTATTTCTTTGCATCCTAATCAAAACTATTTTATGGCATTGCAACCATGGCGTATTGGCAAAGTGATACGGATCGAGAACGAAACAAATGATACAAGAAGATTTTGGATAGAAGTACCTGAGTTGGAAAACTTTGATTTTATCCCGGGCCAGTTTGTAACGCTTGATCTACCTATTCATGAGAAAAAAAATAAACGCTGGCGCAGCTATTCTATAGCATCCTGGCCTGATGGCACAAATGTTTTTGAACTAATTATTGTGCTTGATAAATTGGGTGCAGGCACACCATATCTTTTTAATGAGATAGTTGTGGGTTCTGAGTTGACCTTTCGCGGACCGCAAGGTGTTTTTATTTTAAAGGAACCTTTGGACAAAGATATTTTTCTTATCTGCACCGGCACCGGTATTGCTCCCTTCAGAAGTATGGTCCATCATATAAAAAATCATAACATCCCACATCAAAATATTTACCTTGTATTTGGTTGCCGCACAAAAAATACTTTGCTCTATTATGAAGAAATGAAAAAGCTTGCGGAAGAGATGGAAAACTTTTTCTACATCCCAACATTGTCACGTGAGCAGTGGGACGGCAACACCGGCTATGTGCATTCAATTTACGAATCTTTATGTATGGAAAGAAAGCCTGCGAGTTTTTTTCTTTGCGGATGGAAGGGTATGATAGATGATGCGAAGAAAACAATAACAGAAATGGGTTATGATAGAAAAGAAATTCATGTAGAGATCTATGGTTGATTTTAAATTTTTCTTTTGTTCTAAAAAAACTATGATTATTATCATGCTTTCAAATGATAAGTACTATCCATGTATGCAGGTATAGGATACTCTTTTTTGCTTTACCTTGTACTTTCAAAACTTCTTAATTTATTAACTGAATTTCTATGGGTGCATCTTCGATGATTGTTTTGATAATGGCCGGACTTGCATTTTCTATTATCGCAATTTTAGTTGCTAAAGTGGTTACCAAAGGAACCAAAAACGCACAGAAATCAGAACCCTACGAATGCGGCATTCCCACCATCGGAAAAACCTGGATACAATTAAACGTAGGTTATTATTTATTTGCCCTCATATTTTTAATTTTCGATGTTGAACTCATATTTATTTTTCCATGGGCTGTGGTTGCAAAATCTGTGGGATGGGTTGCCTTAATAGAAATAGTCATTTTCTTTTTTATATTATTTATGGGATTTTTATATGCACATAAAAAAGGTGCACTAAAATGGATGTAAGGTGGCCCCTCACCTATCCTCTCCCCGGTGGGAAGAGGGAAATGGAAAAGATAAAAGCGATTTAAAAAATAGTTTTAGAATATTAATTAATGAATCAAGCTTCAAATAATTCTGAGTCTTTAAAAGTCTCCTCCACCCGAGGGGATTTAGGGGAGGCTAAATTTCCGGGGCAGATACATGAAACGCCGGGAGGAGGAATAGTATTAAGCAAACTGGATGATGTAATTAACTGGGCAAGATCCAATTCATTATGGCCACTCACTTTTGCTACAAGTTGCTGTGGTATTGAATTAATGGCCGTTGCTTCCGCAAAGTATGATTTCTCAAGATTTGGATTTGAAGTGGCACGTGCTTCCCCGCGGCAAGCCGATGTTATTATTATTGCCGGAACTATCGTAAATAAAATGGGGCCTGTTTTAAAAAGATTATACGACCAGATGGCCGATCCAAAATATGTGATCGCAATGGGTGCATGCGCCATCAGCGGTGGACCATTTTTTTATAATACATATTCAGTAGTTAAAGGCGCTGATCATATTATTCCTGTTGATGTGTATGTTGCCGGCTGCCCACCAAGACCCGAAGCATTGTTGCATGCATTGATAAGTTTACAGGAAAAAATAAAAGCCGGTATGACAAGAGAACAAATTAAAACCGGCAAAGAATAATTATGTTGAACGAAGAGTTGAAAACCAAAATTACGGAACTGCTTCCCTCTGCAACTTATGATGAAAGTGGTGAGTGGCTAAATATTACAATTGATCCAAAAGATTGGTTATCTCTTGCACAACAACTTCGCAGTGATGAAAAATTATTCTTCGATTATCTTTTTTGTGTAACATGTGTTGATTGGAAAACACATCTTTCCATGGTTTATCATTTTACCTCAACAACACTCCGTCATAACATTGTTGTAAAAACAATTTTAAATAATGATGCTCCCGAAATTGAGACTGTAAGCCACATCTGGAAGACAGCAGAATTTTATGAAAGAGAAGTGTATGAAATGTTCGGTGTAAATTTTTTACATCATGCCGATTTGAGGTTATTGATCTTACCCGACGGATGGGAAGGGAAAAATCCGATGCGAAAAAATTTTGAAGACCCTGTTAATATGATCAAGCTCTGATATGATTGAAGAAATAGGCACAACAACCGAAGGCGATCTCATCATTAATGTAGGACCACAACATCCTGCAACGCATGGTGTATTGCATTTGGTGATAACGCTTAATGGAGAGACGATCAAAAAAGTTGAACCGCATCTCGGCTATATACATCGCTCTATTGAAAAAATGTGTGAGAGCTTAACCTACCGTCAGTTCATTTATGTTACCAGTCGCATGGATTATCTCTCTGCACATATGAATAATCATGGCTGCGCAATGTGTGTTGAAAAAGGATTGCAGATAGAAGTGCCCGAAAGAGCACAGGTGATAAGAGTTATCATGGATGAGTTAACAAGAATTGCATCGCATGAATTGTGGTGGGGCGCTATGGCAATGGATATTGGGGCGTTCACTCCGTTCTTTCATGCCTTCAGGGAAAGAGAAACTATCAACGATATTATGGAAGAAACTTGCGGTGCAAGATTAACGATGAATTATATGGTGCCGGGTGGTGTGATGTTAGACCTGCATCCTGATTTTCAAAAAAAGGTGAAAGAATTTATTACGCTGTTCAAATTAAAAATTCATGAGTATGATGAATTGGTAACGGGCAATATTATTTTTCAAAACAGGATGAAAGGCGTTGGAATTTTATCAAAAGAAGATGCAATTTCATTTGGATGTACAGGTCCGACGGCAAGAGGTAGTGGTGTTAGTTGTGACATAAGAAAATTATATCCTTACGAAGTGTATAATAAAGTAGAGTTTGATGAGATCATTGAAACGTCGTGTGATTCACATGCACGTTACATGGTAAGAATAAGAGAACTACATCAATCTGTAAAAATAATTGAACAACTTATCGATAATATACCAGACGGTGATTTCCAGGCTAAGACAAAAGCCGTCTTAAAATTACCGAAAGGAGAATTTTATTCAAGAGTAGAAACAGCAAGAGGAGAGTTTGGAGTGTATATCGTTAGTGAAGGAGGGATGACGCCATACAGAATTAAATTCCGTTCGCCAGGATTTTCAAATCTTAATGCGTTGGATACAATGGCAAGAGGAAGTAAGTTGGGTGATTTGGTGGCGATGATGGGAACATTGGATTTAGTGATACCGGATATTGACCGATGATATTTTGAATTATAAATTTTAAATATTGAATGGGTGATGTTCTTAATTCAAAATTTATAATTCAACATTCAAAATAATTATTAATGTGGAGTTTATCTAACATAACAAACAACATTCAAAATTGGTTGAACCAAACATTCAGTCCAACATGGGCATTGGTCTTTGAAATGGTTATTGCCGGCGTTGCTGTAATTGGTTTGTTTGCTATGCTGGGATTGATATTGGTAATTATGGAAAGAAAAGTATCTGCATGGATGCAGATAAGGCTTGGCCCAAACCGTGTAGGCCCCAAAGGAATGTTGCAATCATTGGCAGATACAGTAAAACTAATGGTGAAAGAAGGATTAACTCCCGGTGGCTCCGATAAATTTTTATTCAACCTTGCACCCATCGTTGCGTTGGTTGTTGCGATGTTATTAATGGCGCCCATTGCATTTGCAAAAGATTTTCAATTGTGGAATTTGAACATCGGTGTATTATATGTGTCAGCAATTTCTTCCATAATGGTCATCAGTATCTTAATGGCGGGCTGGGCAAGTAACAACAAATATTCTTTAATGGGTGCGATGAGAAGTGGCGCACAGATCGTGAGTTATGAATTGTCTGCAGGTTTATCAATTCTTTCTATTGTTGTATTATCAGGCAGTCTTAATATTTCTGATATCATTTATTCGCAGGCAAATGGATGGTGGATTTTTAAAGGACATATTCCGGTAATAATTTCATTTGTAATTTTTATCATTGCTGTAACTGCAGAAACAAATCGTGCACCTTTTGATCTTGCAGAAGCAGAATCAGAATTAACCGCAGGATTTCATACGGAGTATTCAGGGATGAAATTCGCTTTGTTTTTTTTAGCAGAATATGTGAACGTATTTATTGTTTGTGCCATTGGTGCCACATTATTTTTTGGCGGATGGATGCCTTTGCACATAGGCAACTGGCAAGGGTTTAATCATGTGATGGATTATATTCCATCAAGCATTTGGTTTTTTGGAAAAACGTTTTTCTTAATATTTGTGATCATGTGGTTCAGGTGGACATTCCCACGTTTGCGTATCGATCAATTATTAAATTTAGAATGGAAATATTTATTACCGATCAGTATGTTTAATTTATTACTGACGACTGTGATAGCGATTTTGGGTTGGCATTTTTAGAATAAAAAGAGTTTATGTTTATTACTAAATACATAAAAGATATTTTCAGTGCGATCAGATCACTGCTTATTGGTATGCGCCGTACAGGATATTATTTTACGCATCACAAAGAGATCATCACACAACAATATCCCGATAACAGGGAAACCCTAAATCTTCCTGAACGATTTAAAGGCGAAGTGGTTTTGCTGCATGATGAAAATAATGAACACGCCTGCACGGGTTGTACAGCTTGTGAACTTGCTTGCCCAAATGCAACAATAAAAATTGTAACAAAATTTGATGTTTCTCCGGAGGGCAAAAAGAAAAAAGCGCTGGACAAATTTGTGTATCATCTTGAATTATGCACCATGTGCAATCTATGTATCATCGCCTGTCCGACTGATGCTATTAAAATGGCGCAAACATTTGAACACAGTGTTTTCGATAGAAGTGAGCTGACAAAAATTTTAAATAAACCCGGTTCAAAAATAAGAGAGGGAATAGAATGAGTGGATCAACTATCATATTTTATTTACTGGCTGCGCTTACTTTGGTGAGTGCAGTAATGGCTGTTACAACAAGACAAATTTTTCGTGCCGCCATCTATTTATTATTTTCTTTGATCGGCATTGCCGGATTTTATTTCTGGCTGCAATACGAATTTATTGCTGCTGTACAAATAGTAGTGTATGTTGGCGGTATTGTTGTACTCATCATCTTCTCTATTTTCTTAACACAACAGGCCGGCGATCTTTTACCTAAACAAAAAATTGGCAGGCAATTATTTTCTGCACTCGCTGCATTTTGCGGATTGGCTTTGGTAATGCTGCAATTATTTCAACATGATTTTATTAAAACAACAAATCCTTCAATAGAACCAAGTGTAAATAATATCGGCAACCAAATGTTGGGTGTAGGTGATAATGGTTATGCATTGCCGTTTGAAGTGGTAAGTATGTTATTGCTGGCAGCATTGATCGGTTGTATTGTGATCGCATTAAAAAGTAAACCCGAAACAACATGATAG
>DATCOF010000158.1:0-2184 GCA_036564845.1 Chitinophagaceae bacterium
AACAGCCACTGCAGAATACATGTTTGTAGATGAAAGTAAAAAGCATTTTTCTCCATACACTCCAATAGCAGCAACATTTATTTGCGCCAGTGCAGCCTGGTTAGAGGTAAAAGAAAAAGCATCAACATGGTTAATACTATATGCGCCCAATCCAATATAGCGGGCTGCAATTGGCGCCCTCACTCCCTGCCCAAAACCAAAGTATGTACACAAAATAAAAATAGTAGAAAAATAAAATTTTCTCAAAGCAGTTGTATTAAAATGTTAGTCAGGCCGAATGGATAAGGGAAAATAATAAAATTAATCTTAACATGCTAAATAAAAACCAAGTAAAACGAATGTTGATAGCTAATTTTGCAGCATGAAATTATTAGATGGAAAGCTTGCATCACAAGCCATCAAAGACGATCTGAAAATTAAAGTAGAAGATTTAAAAAAGTTGGGGAATAAAGTTCCTCATCTTGCTGCTGTATTAGTTGGTAATAATGGCGCCAGTGAAGCGTATGTTGCATCCAAAGTAAAAAGTTGCGAAGAGATAGGTTTCAAATCAACGTTATTAAGATTGCAGGAAACAATTAGTGAAGAAGAATTGTTAGAAGTGATCCATAAACTAAATTATGATAATGATGTTGATGGAATACTCGTACAGCTTCCCTTGCCAAAACATATTTCAGAAGAAAAAGTGATCAACCTTATTGATCCTGCAAAAGACGTTGATGGCTTTCACCCGGTGAGTGTTGGCAAAATGGTTTTGGGATCAGATACATTTATTTCCGCCACACCGTACGGCATACTTTTATTATTGCAACATTATAAAATTGAAACAAAAGGCAAACACGCTGTTGTAATTGGCAGAAGCAATATTGTAGGCAGGCCCATAAGTATTTTATTAAGCAGGAATGATAATACCGGCAATTGCACGGTTACACTTTGTCATTCTCAAACAAAAGATCTGAAAGAAATTTGTTTGCAGGCGGATATAATTATTGCAGCATTGGGCAAACCGGAATTTTTAAAATCAGAAATGGTTAAAGAAGGTGCCATTGTAATTGATGTTGGTATAACAAGAATTAAGGATGCATCAAAAAAAAGTGGATACGCTTTAAAAGGTGATGTTGATTTTGAAAATGTTGCTGCGAAGTGCAGTTATATCACACCTGTACCCGGCGGCGTAGGGCCTATGACCATCGCAGCTTTGCTGATGAATACGTATAAAGCAAATCGTCAAAATAAAAGTCTGCTACCTCTTAACGGGGTAAACAAAAAAGAATACGGTGAAGATGGAGAATTAAAAATTAATTACTAATTGTCTGAACCATGATTTATAAGATTACAGGATTTATGGGATTAAAAAAATTATTCAAATCATTTATTTTCATGTTAACCTATTAATCTCCCCAAATCATGGTTCAGAATAATTATACTACCACCTCACTTCCGGTAATGGAAGCATTTTACACTTTGCAGGGTGAAGGATTTTACCAGGGAAAGGCAGCATACTTTATCCGCCTTGGAGGCTGCGATGTTGGCTGTGTATGGTGCGATGTAAAAGAAAGCTGGGATGCAAATGCACATCCTTTACAAGCAATAAATGAAATTGTTGGCGAGGCTAAAAAGTTTCCGGGAAAACTTGCAGTTGTTACCGGCGGAGAACCTCTGATGCATGATCTTACAGAACTTACAAATGCTTTACATGAAGCAGGCTTTCAAACAAATATTGAAACATCAGGATCATCTCAGTTAACAGGAGAATGGGATTGGATATGCCTTTCTCCCAAAAAATTTAAAGCGCCCTTGCCTCAAATTTTACCAAAAGCACACGAACTAAAAGTTATTGTTTTTAACAGATCTGATTTTGATTGGGCTGAGAAATATGCTGCATTGGTTTCTGAAAATTGTAAACTTTATCTGCAACCTGAATGGGATAAAGCATCCATCATTACACCAATGATCATTGATTATATTAAATCAAACCCACAATGGGAGTTATCGTTGCAGATACATAAATACATTAATGTTCCTTAATAATTGGCACAAGGCTTCAACTTAACATTGCATTAAATAAATAATACTTCTTTTCGTTTTACTTTTAATGATAATCCATCAAATGAAAAAAAGAGGTTCGCTATCGCAGAAAATATTTCTTATTTCTTATTTCTTATTCTTTGTTTCTTATTTTGCCAA
>DATCOF010000159.1:0-2644 GCA_036564845.1 Chitinophagaceae bacterium
TTAAGTATTTAAAGATTTTTTAATTGCCTCCGCATTTTTATGGATTTTATCAATTGCAGATACAATATAATTCATATCCGATTTTGGGCCAAGAAGCAGTTCCTGCATGAGCCACACAGCCTCTTCATTACATAACTTATCATTTTGCGGACAATGATTCCTTTCTAAATATTTTTTGAAATCTAACTCCTCGTTAGAATACATCTTTTTAAAATTTTTTGACTGAAAGGCATTTTGCAGGTATGACTTGTCATTTAGCGTTGTATAACCAGCTAAGCAAGGCACTCCTTCAGCATTTAATGCTTTAAGAAACTGGGTTCTTGACAGTCCTTTAAATTCTTCCTTTTGATAACGGAAAGGAAAGATATGGAAAGCTGCCCTGGTTACATTTTCGTATAGTTTATAGGGTTTAATTCCCGGAATATCCTTTATTTGCGATTTAAGGTAGGTTGCATTTTCGTTTCGGGTAACAGTTTGCCCTTCTAATCTCTTCAATTGCGCTAATCCAATGGCGGCCTGGTATTCTGTTATACGCAACTTAGTCCCCAACATTGCAGGTCCGGAACCATATTTCTCAATCATGGTGCCATGAGATATACCATAATTATGGTATGAATAGCATCTATCCATAAATTCTTCATCATCGCTTACTATAGCTCCGCCCTCACCTATAGGTATATTTTTTGAATTCTGAAAACTAAAGCATCCGGCATTACCAAATGTTCCCATTTTTTTATGATTAATTTCTGCCAGCCACGCCTGGCAAGCATCTTCAACCACAACAAGATTGTGTTTTTTTGCGATCTGCATAATGCGTTCCATATCAGCAGGCAGTCCACCAATGTGAACTGGCAAAATCGCACGGGTCCGGGGAGTAATTTTTTCTTCTATTTTATTTACATCAATTTGGAAAGTCTCAGGATCAGTATCAACAAAAATTGGCATTGCCCCTGTTTGCAGTACAGCCTGGGGAGTGGCAATAAAAGTATATGGAGGAACAATAACTTCATCTCCGCCCCCGATATTCAAGTTAACAAGGGAACAAATCATGGCATTAGTGCCGTTAACGGTGGTTAAACAGCGTTTAGCACCAATTGTTTTAGCCCATTCATTTTCAAATTGGGTTACCACGCCTGCCCGCGACCACACTCCACTTCGAAGTACTTCAAGAACTTGTGGTTCATCTGTTTGAGGGTTCCATATAGGCCATCCGGACCACTTGGGCTTTTGCTTTGGATCCCAGACAGGAGCCCCCCCTAATATTGCAGGGGTGTTTTTATCCTTGCTCTGCCGGTCGGGGAAAAATGCAGATACAGAACTTATACCGAGAATCGCGCCGGCACTGGTTAATAAGTTCTGTTTTATAAACTTCCTCCTGGAATTTTTTTTACTTAACTTTTTCATAAATAGAAGGTAGTATTAAATTTTGAATAATTTTTCCGCATTTTCAAATAACAACTTTCGTCTAATTTTTTTGCTTGGCGACAACTTTCGTATTTCGGCAATGATATTAGCTCCGATACATTTGGGTACGCATCCATCTGTATCTGTGCAATCGCTACCAAAAAGCAGCTTATCCTGGTGCCGTTGCAAAAATTCCCGGGCATGATCTTCATCTCTGGTTAAGGCGTTCAACCCTGAACCGGCTGAAAGATCACCATACATATTTGGATAATCACTAAGTAACCTATCCGTATACCCACCGGGTACAACCTTTGTTTTTGGATATTGATTATTTAGGTCAGTCTCATTTTTGCCAATACTTGCCCACCAAAGCATCGAATGCCCAATAAAATTAACCTTCGGAAATTTTTCAAGCATTTTATAAAAGCGTTCAAACCCATAATTATATCTTTTGTATTGCCAATGCATTAATATGGGAACGTCATATTCTTGTGCCAGTCCATAAATCTTTTGCATTTCAGGAGAATCGCATTCGACACCGAACTTCGATTCACCAATAACTACTCCTCCCATCTTTAAATATTTTTCAATCTCCTGAATTGCATTGGCCAAGTCCGGAACTTCATTTGCACCAAATAAAAACTCTTTCGGATTCTTCTGTGCCAGCTCATAGCAAGATTCGTTACCCCATGCATCAGCCTGCAAACCATTACCCTCGCCATACAAGGTAGAGGCAGTATTTTCCGGGCTTCCGGCCGGTAGTAGTATTGTTTTAGTAACACCCATTGCCCGTTGATGGGCAATCAACTGCTCATTGGTTCGTCCCAAATAATGTACATGCTGATGAATATCAATAATTTTTTCATGCCTTCTTTCGGATATATTTAGACCTTTTAGTTTTAAAGAGGCTCCAATCATTATAAGACCTGTGCTCGTTAAAAATTTAAGGCGAGAAAATTTTTGTTCTACCATCTTTTTAATTTATTTATTGATAAATACATTTAAAGACATTAGCTATGCCGCAACTCTGCCTTACCTTACTGGTTTATAATTCTATTATTTTTTATATCAAAATCATGACAATTATCTATAATTTGACACTAAGACCAATTCCCGGATAACCCTCCTTTAAAAGATAGGTAAGAAGTTCTTATTCTACTTCTACATTAAAATTGAATTTGTCCTGACCTGTACTAATGGTTATGGCTAAAACTAGTTTTAATAAGTACTCATAAGAAAT
>DATCOF010000160.1:0-17128 GCA_036564845.1 Chitinophagaceae bacterium
ATGAAAGAATATATTCCTTCTGCTGTTGACAGGCAAAAAATATATGACTGGATAAGAAATGGTGCACCGAATAATTAAGAGATCTTAAAAAATAATAAAATGAAACTAAAAATAAATTTTTCAAAACGCTGGCTCACTTTACCGGTTTCGGTTATAAGCGTGCTGATTTTTTTTCAGGCAAATATTTATGCGCAGGATAGTACTGCGGTAACTGCAAACGAAAGTACAGTTACAGAAGAAGTAAGTGCGCCAACAAAAGTTAAAACTAAACCGGTAAAACATAGTTTTCAAAGTATCTGGATCATCGACAATCAAACTGTGATGGTACCGGCAAAAGGAACATTTGAAATGGATATCATGCACCGCTTTGGAACAGTTAAAAAAGGTTATGAAGATCTTGTGGGATTTTTTGCTCCCTCTAACATCCGCCTTGGTGTTACGTATGCGCCGATAAATAAATTAAATCTTGGTTTTGGTATTACAAAGAGTACCATGCTTTGGGATGTGAATGCCAAATATTCAATTATGACGCAGGAGAAAGGAAAGTATCCTGTTAGTATTTCTTATTATGGTGATATGGCTTACTCCTCAATGAAAGATCCGGATAAAAGTATTTTTAAATATTCAACACAGCGCATATCTTTCTTTAACCAGATTATCATAGCAAGAAAGATAACCGATAAACTTTCGATACAGGTTTCTCCAAACGTTTCTCATCAAAATGCAGTAAATGGTTATTACACAAAAAATGACAGCACAGGCAAAGTGATATTTAAGGATATGCAATTTGATCACATTGCAATTTCATTTTCCGGCAGGTATAAATTAACCAATGTTACTTCGTTCATGATAAACTATGATCAGCCTATAACAAGACATGCTACAAATAATCCTAATCCTAATTTAGCATTTGGTTTTGAATTTAATTCCAGCGGTCACTCATTCCAATTGTTTATGGGCAATTATTCTTTGCTTAGTCCGCAACGAAATAATCTTTACAATACAAACAGTCCTTTCCCATATACACAGGCCGATGGCACAAAAGTGAAAGGTGGAGATTTTCTTATTGGATTTAATATTACAAGATTGTGGAGTTGGTAAAAATATTTTAAGATCTTTTTTAATAAAGCCCCGGGATATTCATTTCGGGACTTTATTTTTGTATCATGAAATGAAATGACAAATTTGTTGAAAATGAAATTTCAATTTTTATTTTGGTTTTTATCAGTATCACTGATGCTGTCATGCTCTAACTCTCCGCAGCAAAATAATACTGCTGAAAAAAGTATTAAAAATAAAAGTTTACCAAAACAAAAACCTGCAAGTAACTATCACGATACTTTAAAAATAAATTCAACTTCTGCTGTTTTTTATTATCCTGATTCATTGCAACTGGAGAAGATAAGATCGATCACCGATTCCGGAGTGTTTGAAGGAAGTATGCATGAGTATTATAATTATATGAGAAATGCACATTTAGTTATTATAAGAGATAGGCCCGGTTTAAAAATTATTGATGTCAAAAATGCCCGGTATCTTCTTTTTATAAGTAGTGATAAAAAGAAAGAATGTGTAGACCTGGATACAAAATCGGAGCCTTATGGATTATTTCTTTTTAATAAGCAAAAACCTGCTGAGTTTGTGGATATGGCGAACATAGAAAGCGAACTTGGATTTTATTTTGCCAGATAATTACCAATGCACATAAAAAGTATAATAAAAATCAAATAACTATTATCAATATCCCACATGATTAAAATCATGTGAGTAAAGCACAATCATCATATTCAATTTTACGCTGAGAAGTACCTTTATGATCTGAAATATCACATTAAAAACATCATCTTTAAAAAAAAATAAAATGAAAACAAAATCTCTAATAACAATGTCGTTCCTGTTTGTCGGTTCTTTGATCTTTACAGTGATCACAGGCTTCCAGGATAAAAAACCATGGTTGGCTCCTGATAAATATTTAAAAATGGCTAACCCTGTTGCAACAAATGCAGGCTCTATAAAAGAAGGGAAAGACTTATGGGTAACACATTGCCAGAGCTGCCATGGTAAAAGCGGTAAAGGTGATGGACCTAAGGCTGCACAATTAAAAACTGAACCCGGAAATTTTTCATTACCGGCTACACAAAAACAACCTGACGGTTCTCTGTTCTATAAAATATCAGAAGGAAGAGGGGATATGCCAAGTTTCAAGAAAAAAATGCCGGAAGCAGAAGATATCTGGAACCTTGTAAATTATATTAGAACCCTTAAAAGCTAAATGCTCAATATCCGTTTATCAAAAACCTAACTGATAGAAACCCGGCGACAATGTTGGACCGGGTTATTTCAGATTTTCTTTTTCATGTCGCAAACAAAAAATATGGACAACGATAACAAAACACAAAGCAGAAAAAAATTTATTGGCGTGGGTATTACAGCCGCTGCTTTACTTACGGCTTTCCGATTTTTTATTCCTGAAAAAAAGAAAAAAACTGAAACTGTAAAGATGCTTACACAGGATGGAAAACTTGTAGAAGTGGAAATAGCAGCCCTTTCTCCAAAAAAGAAAAAGATCTCCAATAGGGAATTACAAAACTGGATCAAAAAATAAATCCAAACGGATAATCAAACTTGTTTAAAATGAAACTAGAAAAATCACGCAGAGAATTCCTTGCCGCTGGTTTACTAACCTCTATGGCTGTTGCCTGCAATTCTAAAAAATCGCCTTTCCCCCAGGATGATGTAGAGGCATCGGGCGAAAAAGTAAAATTGCTTTCTGTAGATGGCGAGATCATTGAAGTGGATAAAGCATTTTTAAAACCCGTGCCCCACATGCATTCTGTAAGCAATGACGAAATTCGTAAGGGAATTGCCGGCAAAAAATTTGTCATGGTCATCGATCTTTCGAGGTGTAAGAATGTAAAAGCCTGCCAGGCATCCTGTAACCATGCACACCATGTGCAGGATGCACAAAACTGGATAAAAGTTTACCCTATGCAGGATGCTGATAAAACAGCCCCTTACTGGCAGCCTACTACCTGCATGCATTGTGATGAACCACCTTGTGTAAAGGTTTGCCCTGTAGATGCCACTTTTAAACGTCAGGATGGAATTGTTTTAATAGATAGCGACCGTTGCATTGGCTGCCGTTTTTGTATGGCTGCCTGCCCTTATTCAACACGTGTGTTTAACTGGGGAGAACCTGATTTACCTGTAGATATTTCAAATCTGGAATATAATGCTGAAACCAGTTTGCCTCAGAAAAAGGGAACTGTTGGCAAATGTGATTTCTGTCCCGATATGACCAGAATGGGTATGTTGCCACACTGTGTATCGGCTTGTCCAAACGGCGTATTTATGTTTGGAGATATGATAGAAGATTCTGTTACAAACGGGGCAGAAACATTCCGTTTCAGCGATCTCATTAAAGATAAAGCTGGCTATCGCCTTATGGAGGACCTGGGTACAAAACCAAGCGTGTATTATTTGCCCCCCGTAAACCGGAATTTCAAATTCGAAGAAGGCCTTAAAAAAGAAGAGCCTGCTGAAAAAAAATCTTAAACTATAATCGTGGAAAAACTGCAAAAATTCTCTCATGAAAAAATTACCAGTGATTTGCTGCCTCAAAAATTTGGCCGCAGAGGTATAATATGGACCATTGGATTGCTGGTTATCTGTGCTATCGGTGCATTCGCCTATATCAAACAATTAAGACAAGGGTTGGTAGTTACAAATATGGGTGATTATGTATCGTGGGGTATATATATATCTAACTTTGTTTTTTTTGTTGCTATCAGCCTTGTGGGGTCATTGATCACTGCAATTTTCAGGCTGTCTAATGTACCCTGGCGTACACCACTTACCCGTATATCAGAAATGATTGCGGTATCAGCAATCACGTTCGCTTCCCTCATCATTATTGTAGATATGGGACGCCCCGAACGATTACTAAACCTGTTCATACACGGCCGCATTCAATCGCCTATTATGTGGGATGTGATCGTTATCAGTACTTATTTCTGTCTCAGCTTGCTATTGTTATACATTACGCTGCTGCCGGATATCAGGATCATGATTCTTGCAAAAGATAAACTGGGCAAGCCTTTTTCAAAATTTTACAAATGGCTTGGCAGTTTCTGGAAAGGAACAGAAGGCCAGGAAAAAATCAGGGATAGATCCATTACTATACTTTGTATTGTAATTATCCCGGTAGCATTCTGTATACACACAGTAACCTCCTGGCTATTCGCAACAACATATCGTCCGGGATGGGACAGTACTAACTTCGGTGCTTATTTTGTTTCCGGTGCTTTTTTAGTGGGAGCTGGCGCCGTGGTGGTTGCAATGTATGTTTTTCGCCGTGTGTATAAACTGGAACATTATATTACAGAAAGGCACTTCGATAAAATGGGAAGGATACTGGTAATGCTGGCACTGCTGTATTTATATTTTAATGTGAATGAATATTTGGTACCTGCCTTTAAAATGAAAAAAGAAGAAGAGGCTCATTTATCCGGGTTATTTGCCGGAGAGTATGCGCCAATGTTCTGGTTTGCTATTCTGGTGGGCATGATCATTCCTATAATAATTGTAATATTTAAAAAAGGCAGAAAACCCACACCCATGTTTGTGGCTGGTGTTATGGTAGTAATTGGTGCCTGGTTCAAACGTTACCTGATCGTTACTCCAACTTTGCTACATCCTTTCTTACCTAAATATGATTCTCCCGCAAAGTTCACGCATTATTTTCCCAGTTGGGAAGAGTGGGCAATTACCGCAGGTTCCCTTGCAGGTGTATTACTTATCATTACTTTTCTTGCCAGGGTTTTTCCTGTAATATCAATTTATAAAACAATTACCGATCATGAAGAAGAACAACCATCATAAACTGTTTATTATCTTTTTGTTTCTGCTGGGGGCAACCTTTAGCAAAACGTATGCACAGGACTCTGCGGTATCCTCAACAGTATTGAGTGTGCGCTATTTTCTTCCAGAAAACAAAGTGCCATATATAGAAGTAAGTACTAAAAATAAAAAAGGAAGAAAATTTGAACCGGTAAAAGGAATTTCGGTGAATGTTTATTTGAATGAGGCAGGAGAAAAAAATTTACTTGGTAAAACAATTACAGATTTCAGCGGAACAGGCAGGGTGGCTTTACCGGCCTCATTTAAGGCAACCTGGGATTCTCTTAATGAATTTAAATTCGTTGCTGTGTCCGATTCTTCCGCCGGAGTAGAATCATTAAGCGGTGATGTGACAATTAAAAAAGCTATCCTGGTTATTGACACAACATCGGCAGAAGGAGTAAGAACGGTGACTGCACAACTGAAAGAAAAAAAGGGTAATGAATGGGTGGCGGTTAAAGAAATTGAAATGAAGTTAGGGTTAAAACGTTCGCTGGGAAATTTAAGCGTAGGGGATGCTGAGACCTATACATCAGATTCAACCGGAATGGCAAGTGCCGAGTTTAAACATGATTCTATGCCCGGAGATGTAAAGGGAAATCTTATACTGGTAGCAAGAGTAGAGGATAATGAAAACTATGGCAATTTGGTAGTTGAAAAACCAGTTCCCTGGGGTGTAGCATCAAAGGCAGACTTAAAGTTCTTCGATCAAAGAACTTTATGGTCAACCCGGTTTAGAACACCGCTATGGTTGTTGTTTATTGCTTATTCTATAATGATTGGTGTATGGGGAACGATCATTTACCTGGTACTGCAAATTATAAAAATAAAAAAAATGGGTAAAGCCGTATCCTTAAATATTCCATAGAAGGAAAAACACCATTTAAGTAATCATTCAGGTTCTTCCCCATCATATTTTATGGATATCAACATCCCAATGATGAACCAAACTAATATTTGTTAGAAGTTTATAAAAATCTACAGTTAAGAAGTAAGTAAGCTTTAAGAAGACGGTTTACATCCGTTTATGAAAACACAGAAGCATCAAAAATCAGTAACCGGAGTCTTACTAAAGGTTGTAGGTTTAAAAAATAAAAGATGCGTATTTTACTTACCGGGGCTAATGGTTACATAGGAATGAGGTTGTTGCCGGTGCTTGTAGAAGCGGGGCATGAAGTAACTTGTGTTGTGAGGGACCGTAATCGTTTTCAACCATCACCAGACCTGCTGAATAAAATTAATATCATTGAATTTGATTTTCTTCATCCTGAAAATGCAGTACAGAATTTTAATAAAAAATATTTTGACGTAGCCTATTACCTCATCCATTCTTTAGGTGATACATCTACAACATTAAAGGAATATGAAATTAGGTCTGCTGGTTGCTTTGTACTAGTAGCAACTCTTACCCAGGTAAAGCAAATTATTTATTTAAGCGGGATTAGCAATCAAAAAAATCTTTCAAAACATTTATTGGCCCGAAAAGTTGTGAAAGATGTGTTTATACAATCGGGTATAGCTTATACAATTTTTGAGGCTGGTATTATTGTAGGCTCAGGTAGCATCTCTTTTGAAATCATCCGCGATCTTACTGAAAAATTACCGGTAATGATTGTTCCCCGATGGTTAAATTCCCGATGTCAACCTATCGCTATTCGAAATGTAATAAACTATTTACATAGAAGCCTTTTGAACGAGCAAACATTTTTCAGAACTTTTGAGATTGGAGGCCCTGATGTATTAACCTACAAGCAAATGCTTTTAGAATTTGCTGCGGTTCGTGGCTATAGGCGTTACATTTTTTCATTACCTGTTCTTTTTCCAGGCCTTTCAGCCTATTGGTTATATCTTACTACATCAGCAAATTTTACAATTGCACAGCAATTGGTAAAAAGCATGAAGAATGATGTTGTATGTAAAGAAAATTCGATTCTTGAAATTATTCCTCAGCATTTAATTCCTTATAGAGAGGCGATCAAATTGGCATTTCTAAAAATTGAACAAAACATGGTCGTATCAAGCTGGACAGATGCTGCCTCAAGCAGCCTCCGGAGATTAGAGGTTAATCAATACATAAAAGTGCCTGTTGATGGTTGTTATAAAGATCGCAAGTGGATAGAAATTGATAAAAATAACGTTGAAGAAGTTGCCAACCGGTTCTTTGGAATCGGTGGAAATCAAGGCTGGTATTATGCTGATAAATTATGGCGAATTCGTGGATTAATGGATAAACTAATCGGTGGTGTTGGCTTGGCCAGGGGAAGAAGAAGTGATATAGAAATTCAGCCAGGTGATGCGCTTGATTTCTGGAGGGTACTTTTAGTAGACAGAAAAAATTACCGTCTGCTTTTGTTTGCTGAAATGAAACTGCCAGGTGAAGCATGGCTTGAATTTTCAATTGTAAAAAACGAAAACCGCTGTCTTTTAAAACAAATAGCAACATTTCGTCCAAAGGGGATTTTGGGCCGGAATTATTGGTACGCTATGCTCCCTTTCCATTATTTCATTTTCAAAAATATGTTGAAACGTATTGCAGGAAAATAAGACAAGTTTTAAAAAGAACAAATGAACTATTTCTGTTTGAAAAAAAAATGAAGATTAAAGTTATCAATGTAAAAGTGCCAGTTAAAATAAACTAATCGTTTTATGAACTTTACAAACAAAATAAAATCGTATCCATCTTCTGTTGCACAGGTAATTGTTAATGTAACTAGACAGGAAAAGATTAATTCAGCAGAAAATAAAACTATTCCGAAAGTTTCTGTACATAGAACCAAGCAAGGCTTTGCAGGCAAAGACCCTATTAATAAACTTGAAAAAGAAATACAGCAGGTAAAGCCATTCAGGAACAATTATCACAAAGCAGCTGTAAACCTTATTTTTACTGGTAAGTGGATGATTCAATTTCATTCATATGTATTTAAGAAGTATAATTTAACCATCCAGCAATATAATATCCTGCGCATTTTACGCGGCAAATATCCTGTTGCAACAACTTTAAAACTTATTCGTGAACGAATGCTTGACCGGATGAGCGACGCCTCAAGAATTGTTGAACTCCTGCGGAAAAAGAAAATGGTGGTGAGGAATATTTGTGGTGAGGACAGACGCAAGATAGATATAATAATTACTCAAAAAGGATTAGATCTGCTTGAAGAAATAGAGAAGGAAAATGAACGTATGGATAAACATCTCTCTGCACTTAATGAGGAAGAAATTGTTCTTCTGAATGACCTTCTGGATAAAGTCAGAGGATAGCAGGTAATTTTTTTCTAAATGAAATTAGAGTTTAGGGAAGAATGACTTTCGGATTATGAATTTTAAATTTTAATTAATGGAGTTTCTCCAAACAGTGATCTTCGCACAATCCCAAAGCCTGACTAACATGTTTTTATATTAGAATTCATCATCATGAAAAATAGAATAGAATGTAATGAATGCAATAACGAAAAATGTTTCATAAGGCAAGGATGTTTTGGCGAGTGGTTGAATAAAATCAGCAGCAACAAAAACCAGCTTTGGTATAAAAAAGGGAGTTACATCTTCCGCGAAGGCGAACCTATTTATGGAATTTATTTCATTCAGCAGGGAGGAGTAAAAGTAGTAACCAAGAGTTTGCACGGGCGGGAACAGATTGTTCGCCTTGCAAAAGAAGGACAAATACTTGGGCACAGGGGGGTAGGAAGAACCTATTACTATTTTAATTCGGTTGCTTTAATGGATTCTTTGGTCTGTTTTGTTGAAAACGAATTGTTTTACGAGGCTTGCATGAATTGTCCGGAGTTTGCAGTTAAACTGATATTTTTCTATGCATCGGAATTACGAAGAGCGGAGTTGAGGGTGAAATATCAGGCACAGATGAACATAAGAGAAAAAGTGGCAATGGCCTTCACCTATAGTTATGAATTATTTGGGGTGAATCCGGATACAAGAATGCTCAATATTTCATTAAGCAGGCAAGATATAGCCGACATTGCGGGTACCACCGCCGAGCAGGTTACCCGGCAACTGAGCGATTTTGAAAGCGAGAAACTAATTGCCCGAAATAAAAGAGAAATTATTTTACTGAATATTAAAGGGCTGGAAGATATTGTCAGCGATTATAAGATTGAATAAGTTAGAAATCGAAAAATTGAAAGTATAAAATCTTCTTACATGCTGTTCATGAAAGGATGTGAAGTAATTTAACCTGGATTTTATAATTGACTTTTTATGTAGCTCCTGGTGTAAGTTTTTAAAATAAGTTCTTGATTATGTACAAAATCAAACAGACGGTGAACTTTTCTGGAAAATATCTGAAGGAAGAAGACCGATGCCGTTAGCAAAGAGAACTTTGACCGACGACCAGCGGTGGGATGTCATTAATTATATCCGAACATTTAAGAAAAAGTAAACTGGATTCTATGTGTGCATATGTGGATGGCAATTTTGTAGTTTAAAAACTGTTCCAAGAGGAATGGTAGTAAAAAATATAATCTTTTTTTATTCATGAATTTTATGGTCAGCCCGCTTTAGAAATCCTTTCAGGCTTTTTGTTCATGGCCTATCCTATTGTTATTGGTGTATGGGGAACATTCGTTTATCTTTGTGCTGCAAATAATAAAAATTAAAAAGCTGGGCGTTGCTGCTACATAAATATTTTTTAGAAGATCACTTTTAAAATTTAAAAGCATGAAACCGTTTAGACCAGGACCAGGTTCTGCAATTTTTATTATTTTTTTTGGAATTGCATTAATTGAATCTTTTGAAAATCATAAATGGTTGGTCGCGATCTTTTGGCTGGCAATAGGCGCCCTCTTCATTTTACTCGACTTGCGGAAAAATAAAGCGTAATAAAAAATCAATGACTGATAATTCAATGGACAATTCTATTTTATCATTGCTGAAAAAATATGATGTACCAACACCGCGGTACACCAGCTATCCAACTGTTCCCTATTGGGATTTTTCTTCCATTGATCAAAACAAGTGGCAACAATCAGTTATCGATACTTTTAATTCAGAAAATGGAGAGTTGTGCATTTATATTCATTTACCTTTTTGCGAAAACCTTTGCACATTTTGCGCCTGTAATAAACGCATCACAAAAAATCATGCTGTTGAAGATCCCTATATCACCACTGTATTAAAAGAGTGGCAAATATATCGTGCCTTCTTGCCTTCGTTGCCTGTAATAAAAGAAATTCATTTGGGTGGAGGAACGCCAACTTTTTTTAGTCCTGATAATCTTGTGCGATTGATCAATGGAATTACTGCTGATGCAATTGTTAGCGATGATCACGAATATAGTATTGAAGTGCATCCCAATTATACAACTGAGGAACATCTTAAAAGACTTTCGGAGATTGGGTTTAACAGGATAAGCATTGGTGTGCAGGATTTTGATCCGGCAATACAATTTGCAATAAACCGGATACAATCTTTTGAAACAACAAAAGAAGTTGTTGACTGGGCAAGAAAATATAATTACACCAGCATTAATGTTGACCTGATCTATGGGCTTCCACATCAAACAGTGCATAGTGTTTTGTATACCATCACTCTTATTAAAAAGCTGATGCCGGACCGTATTGCATTTTATTCATACGCACACGTTCCCTGGAAAAGCAAAGCCCAGCGCCATTATACAGAAGCTGACCTGCCTTCTGCGTCTGAAAAATGGGATATTTATAGTACCGGTAAAAGCCTGCTTGAAGATGCCGGTTATAAAAGTATTGGCATGGATCACTTTGCAATGCCAAACGATAAATTATTTATTGCAGAAGAAAATGGAAACCTGCACCGGAATTTTATGGGTTATACCACTACCAAATCAAAACTGATAATTGCATTGGGCATGTCAGCAATCAGTGCTTCTCAAAATGCATTTGTACAAAATGAAAAAGTTGTAGAGGCTTATGAAAATAAAATTAATCAGGGAATTCTGCCTTTAGAAAATGGGCATCTATTGGATGAAGAAGATATGATCATTCAGCAACACATTCATGAATTAATGTGTTTAAACAAAACTACAGTAAACTCAAAATCACTTGATCCTGATTTTTTAATATCAGCCTTTTCAAAACTTAAAAGTTTGGAAGAAGATGATTTAGTGATCATTGATGAAAATACAATTCACGTTACTACAAAGGGTAAACTATTTATACGTAATATCTGCGCTGCTATTGATGCTCAGCTTTATAAAAAACAAATTAGTACACAAACTTTCAGCAAGGCGATTTGATGCAGAGATAAATTATTTACTCCTCGCCTCAATTTCTTACAATGTATATTCGCCGTCTGTGAAACCATTCCGGGCAACTTAAGAGTATCCAATAAAATATTTTGGCATCTCTTTTTTTTTGACATGATATAAATCATCTGTGATAATGCAGAAATTAAATAGTAAAAGTATATTTTTACTTTTATTATTTAATTAATCGGAGATAAATAAATAAACTATGGAAATAATCCCTATTAAAAGAGATGAAAATATAAAGTGGCTTAGCAAAGAGCATCATTTTGGATTATTAGCCTGCTGGAAAATAAACAAAGGGATCACTTGGGGAATTGGAATCGATAGGATAAAAAAATACATCATATTCTTTTGGGAAAATAATCTTCAGCAACATTTTAAGGAAGAAGAAGAATTGTTATTTAATGTAATAGATGATGACAAAATAAATACTGCAATAGAACAGCATACAAGTATCAGGGAGAAAATAAATGCATTATATAACAGCCATGCTGATACTCTTTTATTGCAACAATTCGCAGAAGAACTGAATGATCATATCCGCTATGAGGAAAGAATTTTATTCCCTTTTCTTGAAAAGGCCTTACCGCAAAACGAGTTGCAGCAGATAGGCGCAGCTCTTGATAGTAGCCATTCTAATAATTATAATGAAAATTATCCTGATGAGTTTTGGATGAAGAAGGATGATAAATGATTTTTTTACTGGTTAGTAAAATCATATCTTTCAAAAATAGGAGGTATGATGTTTGCTAATTAAAACTTAACCCGCAATGCTATATAAAAAAATTTTCTCTAAAAATTTTACTCCCCGGAATTTTAAAAACCTTTTCCCTATAATTTCGTGTGTCGTCATCCTGTTTTTTTATTCAGCTAATGCAACCGCTCAAAATAATTATTTTAAAATAGCAGGGCAGTACAGGGTTAGGCCCGAATTTAGAAAAGGATATAAAACACTTTCGACAGATACATCGAAGGCTGCATTTTTTGTAACGCAAAGAGCAAGGCTAACATTTGAATACAAAAAAGATAATATCACAACATACACATCAATACAGGATATAAGAACATGGGGAGATGAAGAACAATCAAAAGATATTGCAGGATTAGCAGTGAACGAATTATGGATGGAGCTCGCCTTTAAAAAAGGATTTTCTTTAAAAATGGGCCGTCAGGAATTAGTGTATGATGACCAGCGATTATTGGGAAACGCTGATTGGTCCAATGCCACACGGTCTCATGATGGATTACTTTTAAAATATGCAAATAAAGAGAAGAAATTTTACTGGCATACAGGTGCGGCCTTTAATCAAAGTGGTGAACCGCTTTTCGGCACAGCGTACAATTTAAAAAATTATAAATATTTAGGATTTACATGGATCAAAAAAGGATTTTCAAATCCGGGCAACTCTATTTCTGCAACAGCTATTGTGAATGGATTAAACTCAACAGTTTTATTATCACCTAAGTCTAAAGCAAGCCTTACTCTCGGACCATTATTTAATTTTCAGAAAAATATATTTAAAGGATTGCTTGGTGCATATTATCAAACCGGTAAAACAGAAAATAATTTACTGCTTTCTGCATTTATGTTTAATGCATACGCAGGTATCAGAAAAAAAATTATTGCAGGTATCGGGCTTGATTATTTATCCGGTAATTCAGATAATACTTCTGCAACACACAGCCACAGCTTTTCTACTTTGTATGCTACCAACCATAAGTTTTATGGTTTCATGGATTATTTCACAAATATTCCCGCAGACACAAAGCAAAGAGGATTAGTGGATGCATATGTACGTTTGGGTGTTCCCGGTAAAAAAGTAACAACAACAGTAGATGCGCATTATTTTTCATTGCCCCATAAAAATAATTTCAGCACTAACAATACAACAGGCCTTGGAACTGAAACTGATCTGCTGGTTGATTACCAACCGTCAACTGTGATAGATCTTCAATTTGGTTATTCAATGATGTTCGCCAATAAAAATATGGAATTGATCAAAGGAGGAAACAAAAATAATTACCAGGGTTGGGCATTTGTTATGCTAAAAGTTTCTCCAACATTTTTTTTACACGAGATTAAAAATTAAAAAATATGACAACAAAAAAACTCTTCAACGTTATCATCTCCATAATTATTTTAGTGGCTTTTGCTGCCACAGGATGTAAGGATTCTGGAAAAAAAGATGATACTGCAACAGTTGCAAATGAAAAAATAGATGGCGAAGAAATTGCAAACTTATCCCAGGCTCCAATGATTCCTGCACCATTAACGAGGTCTCATGCAACAAAGGTGATCGTTAACCTAAGCATTGTGGAACATGTAGCAAAGCTTGCAGACAGCACTGATTATATGTTTTGGACATTCGGTGGAGGTGTGCCCGGGCAGTTCATCAGAGTAAGAGAAGGAGATCTTGTAGAAATAAATCTTAGCAATGCAGCAACAAATAAATTATCGCATAACATCGATCTGCATGCAGCAACAGGGCCAGGTGGAGGAGCAGTACTTTCAGAAGTAGCACCTGGGCAAACTTCTAAATTTCACTTTAGAGCTTTAAAAGCAGGATTGTTTGTTTACCACTGTGCAACCGGGCCAGTAGGAATGCATATTGCAAATGGAATGTATGGATTGATATTAGTAGAACCAAAAGAAGGTTTGCCAAAAGTGGATAGAGAATATTATATCATGCAAAGTGAATTTTATACAAAAAATGCTTTTGGCGCAAAAGGCTTACAGGAATTTGACCAGGATAAAGCAATTAAAGAACAAGCCGATTATGTTGTTTTTAATGGAAGGGTAAATGCATTCACGGGTGCAAATGCTTTGACTGCTAAAGTAGGCGAAACAGTAAGATTATTTGTAGGAAATGGTGGTCCGAATTTAGTTTCATCATTCCATATTATTGGCGAAATAATGGATAAGGTTTATATCGATGGCGGACAAACTATAAATACAAATGTTGGTACAACCCTTATCCCATCAGGCGGTGCGGCTATTATAGAATTTAAAGTAGAGATACCCGGCGTTTATAATATTGTTGACCATTCCATATTCCGCACCTTCCATAAAGGATGTTTAGCACAGATAAAAGTAGAAGGTAAAAAGGATGAAAATGTTTTTGGTAAGAACTAAAAATAATTCCTGTGAAGATGATTTGTTTTCAAATTATTAATAGAAGATGAGAATAGTTTTTTCGATCTTATTTGTATTCGTATCACTTAACCTGGCAAACAGCCAGCAAGGGCAGCGTATGAATACAGATAAAAAAATGATCCGTATACCAAAAGGAATTTACAATACATTTTTTATTTCAAAATCAAGAAAGCCAATCCAGGTAGCATCTTTTTTATTGGATGAAACGGCTGTTACTAATGCAGAATTTTTAGAATTTGTAAAAGCAAATCCATCATGGCAGAGATCAAAAGTGAACAGACTTTTTGCAGATAAAAATTATTTGATCCATTGGGATAGCGATGTCGTAATAGGGGAATCAAAAAAAAATATGTATAATTCTCCTGTTGTAAATGTCTCTTGGTTTGCAGCGCAGGCATACAGTCTTTGGAAACAAAAACGTTTGCCAACACTTGCTGAGTGGGAGTTAGCGGGAAGTTCTCCCCCAAAGAATATAAAATATACTACCGTTGCTGATTACATACTTCATTGGTATGAAAAGCCTCCATTGCCGGTATTGCCAAATATAAAAACAACGTATGTAAATGGTTACGGCTTATATGATATGCATGGATTGATATGGGAATGGACATTTGATTTTAATAGTTACATAGGTTCATCCGATTCCAGGACTGCAAACAATGATGATAAAAGTTTATTCTGTGCCGGTGCATCGCTCAACGTAACAAACCGCAATGATTATGCAGCGTTTCTTAGGTATGGGTTTCGCGGAAGTCTTAGAGGAAACTATTGTATTGGTAGCCTTGGTTTTCGCTGCGCAAAAAATATAAATAAATTAGTATGAAAAAATATAGCATATTAGTATTCTTAATTATTGTTTTGTTTGGTTGTAAAAACAAAACATCTGATAGCGATAAAACAGTTTTAAAAGATTCAACAGGTTTAACCAAAGAAAAAAGCGCAGACTCAACTTCCGGCCAAAGTATTTTTGTAATTACTGATACGTTTCAAACACAGCATAATAAAAATATAACCTTATCATCCCTTGCAGGAAAGCCAACGGTAGTGGCTATGATCTTTACCAATTGCGGATTTGCATGCCCAAGGATAACCAGTGATATGGTAAATATTGCCGATAGTTTAAAAGGCAATAGAAATAAAGTAAATTTTGTTTTGATAAGTTTTGATATTGTTAGAGATACTCCGGGGCAATTGCAAAAGTTTGCGAAAAAAATGGACCTTGATTCAAATTGGATATTATTGCATGGCAGCGAACAGGTTACCAGGACTGTTTCAGTTTTATTAAATGTGCAGTATGAAAAAGATGCAGAGGGAAATTTTTCTCACAGTAATCTTATTTCTGTTCTTGATAAGAACGGTGTTCTTAATTTTCAAAAAGAAGGTATTGAGGCAGATCATAAAGAAACCATTGAGAGGATCAATGCATTGCTAAAATGATCTTTACAACTTTGATGGTTATATTATAAGAAAAAGGTTGACGAATATTATTGTTTAATTTTAATCAAAAAAAATAAATTAGTTATGAAAAGATTGGCCATAACAAGCTTTTTAGCTCTCATGTTATATGCATGTAATAGCGGGCAAACAAATGATGACGCAAATAAAGTTGACATGGAAGATCGGGGTACTGAAAAAATTCCTACACCCGGAGGAGATCCGGCAAAGTATGATCCGAATCGCGGAATGGGAAAATTTACTCATGTTGATGTAGGAACTAAATTGGATGTTGCTATGGCAGGTGATGGAGAAAAAATATATGGTATAAAGTGTGCGGGTTGCCACAAAGTAACAGATGAAAAATTAGTGGGCCCGGGCTGGTTAGGTGTTACAAAAAGATACAAGCCTGAATGGATAATGAACTTTATTACAAATACAAATGAGATGTTGAATGTTGATCCAAAAGCACAAAAACAATTGGAGATATGTTTGGTGCGTATGCCCAATCAAAGCCTTGCTGATGATGATGCACGGCATTTACTGGAATTCATGCGTAAGAATGATGGCGTTAAATAATATTAATAATTATGCCGGTGATCTTTAATAAATAACCGAACTTGATCAGGGCATTTATAATAAATGCCTTTCTTATTACAATGAATTATAGTCAGGCACAAACATATAAGTGGCTTAAAATAGCATTTCTAAATCTTCTCATCGTTGCGCTGTTAGGTACACTGATGCGCTATAAGATCGCTTATTCATTCCCTTTTATCGAACAAAAAAAATTCATGAATGCGCACTCTCATTTTGCTTTTGCAGGATGGATAGCACAGGCGCTGATGGTACTTATGGTAAGCCATCTTGCTACAGAAACGAATGAGAATATTTTTAAAAGATACCGTTGGGTTTTTATTGCCAACCTCGTAACTGCTTATGGAATGTTATTTACATTTCCATGGGAAGGTTATGGGTCTGTATCCATCATTTTTTCAACGCTTTCTATTTTTGTTTCTTATGTTTTTGCTTTTATGTTTTGGAGAGACCTTAATAAAATAAAAATAAAAAGTGTTACACATTCCTGGTTTATTGCGGCTCTTATTTTTAATGTTATTTCTTCAGCAGGACCTTTCTTTCTTGCCTACCTGATGGCTAATAACTGGAGTCATCCCAATTTATTTTTAGCAACCTTGTATTATTTTTTACACTTTCAATATAATGGATGGTTCTTCTTTGCGTGCGCCGGATTATTTTCATCGTATCTCAGCAGGGCACAGGTTTCAGTAAGAATTCAAAAAACTATTTTTTGGTTGTTTGCTGCTGCCTGTGTTCCCGCATATTTTCTTTCTGCATTATGGCTTCCCATGCCTTCTTTAGCATATATTCTTGTTGTTTTATCTGCT
>DATCOF010000161.1:0-23168 GCA_036564845.1 Chitinophagaceae bacterium
AATAATGAACTGTAAACCTATTGCAGGATTAAATAATTAAACTGTAAATTTTTTTTAGGACGGGTCACTGGTTTCATCACCAACACAAGTTTGGGAGAGGAGGAACCAGCATCACAAAGCAAATGTGGCCTTTAATTCGGTTTAGTGCAAATTTCTTCGCAAATTTGCAGCACTTTACAACAGGTTGGCCGGGCTGACGGAACACTGATTCCCCTGATGCATAACTATTTATAATTTTAGAAGAGTACACAGCAGCATTAATTACCAAATACCGCATCATGTTCACATGCAAAAAGGCCCGCAAATAAAACGCTGGAAAAATTATTATAAACTAAAACAACAAAAAAGAGATGAAGCCATGGCTACCTCATAAACATCCGCCGCACAAAAAAAATCTTTAGCTGTGGGGCTACATTTTTTTTCTGCCAACACACGGCAAACATCAAAATTGTCAACCTTATTCAGGATGAATTATGTTTGTAAACCAATAACAGGATTATTATTTAAAACTGTCAAATTTTTTCAGGACGGGTCATTCCAAGACCCACTCCCAAACCTATCATAAGAGAAAACCCAACACCAAATAAAGGAAACCCTCCCGGCTTGTAAACTGTCCCCAATAGTGTCCCCAATAAAATAAAAAAGCCTTGAAAGTTAATACCAACAAGGCTTTTAAAATATACCAGTACCCGGGAACGGAGTTGAACCGTCACTTGCATTACTGCAAACGGGATTTTAAGTCCCGCGTGTCTACCAGTTCCACCACCCGGGTGACACTAAAAAAAATCCCGTCTGCTTTAAGGCGGACGGGACCTTGAGCGGAAGACCGGGCTCGAACCGGCCACCCCGACCTTGGCAAGGTCGTGCTCTACCAAATGAGCTACTTCCGCAAAATGATAAGAACTATAATCAGTTTCAACCTTAGCCACGACACCTATCGGAACGCTTAGTAAGAACTAAAAATTGGACGGCAAAAATAGCCATTGCAAACTATTTATGCAAAATTTATTTGTACTTGGGATTATACAAAGTATTATCAGGAACATTTACTTCAGGTTGGCCTTTATAATGATGACGGTAAAGCCCATAGCAGCCGCCTGTTAAAAAAGCGGCAAATAAAAATACCTGGCAATAAAATAAAAACCTTGAAGATGAAACCCAGCTATGGGCAAAATCTTTATGTGTATTATCTAAAACTTCTTCTTGTTCCATGTTCTAAATTTTGCAGTGCAAAAATAACAGATAGATATTAAATATTATCTTTTGTGATAACAATTTCTGAAAATGTTTTTTTCTTCTTTATAAAATATTGCCATACCACTAATCCCTTGTAAATGCTTTGCAGTTTTGCTGATCTGTTTTTAGATACTTTTTTATTTTTTTCAAAAAACAACCATCGTAAATAATGCAGATGTGCTTTAAAAACAGCTACAAATGTTTTTCCTTCGCCGGCAAATAAAGCTTTTAATGCAAAAAATTTATTCAGGCTGATCCTGAAAGGTATCTTCCACCATGACTGGCCAACCGGTAAATTTTTAGTGAGCATAATAAGATTATTCCTGAAGTTCAGGTACACTTTTCTTGCGTCCCCAACAGGCAAAGTTCCACCACCTACATGATACACCACTGATGCAGGTTGTACAAATATTTTGTTGCCTGCAAGTTGTAATCTCCAGCAAATATCTATCTCTTCCTGGTGGGCAAAAAAGTATTCATCAAATCCACCAACAGCATGAAAGGCTTCTGCTCTTACAAATAAACAGGCGCCTGTAGCCCAAAAAATTTGCTGCACGGTATCATATTGACCGGCATCGGTTTCGCAAACATCAAACACTCTTCCTCTTGCAAACGGGTAACCATAACTGTCTATCCAGCCGCCACATGCACCGGCGTATTCAAACATTTTTTTATCATGAAAACTTAACACCTTGGGCTGACATGCTGCAATGGTTCTGTCTGTTTCCATCAATGTTATAACAGGTTCAATCCAGCCGGGCTTTACTTCTACATCATTATTTAATAAAACATAATAATCAGCCTTTACAGATTTCAGTGCATCATTATATCCTTTTGTAAAACCATTGTTCACATCGCTTCTTAATATTTGTATGCGGGGATAAAAATCTTCAAGAAACCGAATGGAGTCATCAGTTGATCCATTATCAGCAACCACCACAGAATAATTATCATAAGTAGATGAAAATATAAAAGGAAGAAATTCTTCAAGTATTTTTTTTCCGTTCCAGTTAAGAATAACAATAGCTACCGATGGCGAAGATGACACTGCTTAAAGATTTTAGCAATAATAACACAAACATAAAAGATTTTAATTTTTAGATTTAAGAATTAGATTTGACGAATGACCACTTTAGTGATCCGTAAATTATTTAATTGGAGAACAGGCATTACCCTTGTAGCAGTTGCGATAGTTACAGGAACAATTTTTTATTCTAATTTTTTGGCGAAGAAAATTGCTGCAGAAGAAAGAAAAAAAGTGAACGTTTGGGTGCAGGCTTTAAAAACAAGAGCAGACACCAAAGAGTCTACAGCCTTAGATCTTACCAATATCATTACTTCAGAAAATACAGATATCCCTATTATTGAAACAGATGAATATGATCATCCCCTTGGTGGCGGATTGAACCTGGATACAATAAAAATAAAATCTGATACAAACTATTTAAAAGAAAAAGTAAAGGAATTTAAAAATCAACACGGGCCAATAATTGTTGATGTTAATAAGGAACCGCTCATTCAAAATAAATATTATTATGGTGATTCATTACTGCTGAAACAGGTAAGATATTACCCGATGGTGCAGTTGTTTATTGTTGCGCTCTTTATTTTAATAATCTTTTACAGCATTAATGTAAGAAACAGGTCTACGCAAAACCAGGTGTGGGCGGGCATGGCAAAAGAAACGGCGCACCAGCTCGGCACACCTCTCTCCTCTTTACAGGGCTGGGTAGAGATGCTTAAAGAAAAAGAATTTGATAGCACCATTGCAATAGAAATGGAAAAGGATGTTGACAGATTAAAGTTGATAAGCGACCGCTTTGGTAAAATAGGAAGCACACCAAAACTGGAAGAAAAAAATATTGTTGAACAGATAAGGAACATGGTTGCTTACATAAAAAGAAGATCGCCGGAGAAAGTAAATTTTACAGTAGATACAGGAGGCGAAGAATTTATTGTAGCAAAAATTTCGGGGCCATTGTTCGACTGGGTTATTGAAAATCTTTTAAAGAATGCATTGGATGCTATGGAAGGCAAAGGCTCAATAAACATTAAAATAAAAAATGAGAGTGATGAAATAATCATTGATGTTACTGACACGGGGAAAGGAATAAGCACAAAAAATATTAATAAAGTTTTTAAGCCGGGGTTTACAACCAAAAAACGCGGATGGGGATTGGGGCTTTCACTTTCAAAAAGAATTATCGATCAGTATCACAAAGGGCATTTAATAGTAAAGCATTCCGAACCCGGCAAAGGCACAACGTTTCGGATCGTATTAAAAGCTTAAAAAAATATTGATCAAAAGAATTATTTTTGCCTTCCAAATTTTTACACACGTTGCCCAGGTAGCGAACCTGCCTGCCGGCAGGCAGGATTGGTAGACACACTTTAAAAAAGAGATAAATATGTTTTATGTTTATGCCATAAAAAGTCTGTCAAGAAATTATATTTATGTTGGTTTAACTAATGATTTAGAAAGAAGGATATATCAACATAATAATGACGAAAACAGAACAACTAAAGCATATGCCCCGTTTGTATTAATTCATTCGGAAAAATTTGAAACAAGAACAGAAGCCAGAACAAAAGAAAAATATTTGAAATCCGGAATAGGAAAAGAATTATTAAAAAATATTGCCCAGGTGGCGAAATTGGTAGACGCACTACCTTGAGGTGGTAGCGCTGGAAACGGCGTGCTGGTTCGAATCCAGTCTTGGGCACTGAATAAAAATATAAGCCTTGATAGTAGTAACTTTCAGGGCTTATTTATTTTTACAGGGGACATATTGAGCTAATTAAAGTGGAATATTTACAAGTAATCTTTTTGAAACAACAACATGCGTATATTTATAGAGTTAACTGCCATACATTTGAGCCATCATTAACTATGAAGTACATCTTTTGGACACTACTTGCGACAATTATTTTTTTCGACTGCGAGTCGCAAGATTTAATTCCATTTCACATAAATAATCTTTGGGGATACAAGGATAAACAAGGCAATGTCAAAATTGAACCACAATATCAATATGCTTCAAGGTTCCTATTTGATGCTGACATTGTAGCAAAAAATGACACAGCAGGTGCAATTGATAAAAACAACAACCTTATAATCCCTCTCAAATACGAATTTCTAAATCAGTTAGACACATCTGAATTTTTGTTTGGTTATAGAGCAAAATATTTTGGTGAATACAATATGGGTGTAATTACTAAAAATCAAAAAATAAAGATTGCACCAGAATACAAATACATTATAAAGTACAAAGGCTGTTACAGAGTGACAAAACAACAAGACAGCATTATGGGTAGAAGTTCCATTGGTGACGTGCGTTCAGTCAAAAGTTTTTACGGGCTACTGGACAGCAATGGTAAAGTTTTAATTCCTTGCAGATACCATTATGTGAATTGGATTAATGACAGTCTTATTGTGGTGGACAGTTCTTTTGCTTCAACTGATAAAAGGTATCTAGAAACATGCTGTGCACTTTTCAACAAAAAAGGTGAACAGCTTACAAGTTTTGAATACAAGGTGTTCGGCAAGTTCATTGAAGGTGTAGCGAAAGCAAGGATTGGTGACATGTTCGGTTTTATTTATCCAAATGGGAAAGTTGCAATTCCAGTCAGCTTTGACTATTGCGAAGATTTCAACAATGGTTATTCTATTATAAAACAGAAAGACAAATGGGGAGCAATAAATAAAAAAGGTAAAATAGTTATTGAGCCAAAGTTTGAATACCAAGAAGTAAAGACCGCCCTGAAAGAGAAGTTCGGCAGCTAACCACAGTATTGTCGGCGTTTGAAAACCTTTTTCTATTTTCACTAAAATATACTTTTGCTAAAACGAATTTTATTTGATCCTGCTTTTCTTTTCCTGCTTGCCATAAATCTTTATTGCATCTGGTATTATCAAAATAATCCCGGCGAGTTTAATACAGTAGTGTTTTTATTTTGGGGGCAAAGCGTGCTCATTGGCCTATTTAATTTTGTTGACATACTTACGATAAAAAATGTTATCCCCGGCAGTATGGAATTAAATGATTCGCCAGTTAAAAATACGGCTAAAACAAAAGGCTGTGCTGCATCTTTCTTTGCTGTACATTATGGCGCATTCCATCTTGCATACGGAATTTTCATCCTCGTTTATACAAAACTTAAAATTGATTTCCGCTTTGTATTAATAGGCCTGGCGGCATTTTCATTAGATCTTATCATCCAGTTTGTCAGGCATAAACAATGGCAACAAACGCATTCGGTTAACCTTGGCGCAATGTTCTTCTTACCCTACCTGCGGATCATTCCTATGCACCTGATGATACTGGGGCCGGTGTTTTTACATTGGCAGGCATCAACAATTTTTCTTGTTTTAAAAACTGTGGCTGATGTTACAATGTATCTCATCACATCACCGATACATAAGCCTGATGCAATTATAAATAAAACCTCATAGTATCTTTACCATCTTAAAAATAAATATGCCTACGATAATTTGCCCAAATTGTAAACATGAATTTGCACCCGAAGATGCAATTACTAAAGTGCTTGAGAAAGAGTTTGAAACTAAACTGACAAAGGAAAGAGAAACACTTTCAAAACAATTTTCCATTCAGCAACAGGAGTTGGAAAAACAGCAAAGAGAATTTGAAGAAAAAAAGCAAAATGAAAATAAATTATTTGCAGAAAAACTTCAAAAAGAAAAACAAAAAATAGAAACAGAATTGCAGGAGCAGTTACGCAAATCTATCAGCGGTGATTATGAGAACCAATTAAAAATGTTGCAACAGGCTAATCAGGATAATGAAGAAAAATTAAAGTTATCACGACAAAAAGAATTAGAGTTTTTAAAGAAAGAACAGGAGCTAAAAAATAAAGAAGCAGACCTTGAAATACAGGTGCAGAAAAGGTTGCAGGAAGAAAGAGTTTCTGTTACAGAACAAATAAGAAAACAGGAGATAGAAAAAAATTCTTTAAAGGAAACTGAATTTCAGATGAAGATGAAAGAGTTGGAAAAACAATTGGAAGATCAGAAAAAGCTTACTGAAGAAATGCGCCGAAAGCAGGACCAGGGCTCAATGCAGTTGCAGGGAGAAGTACAGGAACTTGCTTTGGAATCTATTCTAAGAAATGCTTTTCCTTTTGATATTATCACAGAAGTTGGCAAGGGAGTTCGTGGCGCAGATTGCATTCATATTGTTAGAAATAATTTTGGACAGGAGTGTGGCAAAATAATTTATGAAAGCAAGCGCACTGAAAATTTTGGTGGCGACTGGATAGAAAAATTAAAAAAGGACATGAGGAGTACAGGCGCCGAGATAGCCGTGTTGGTTACTAAAACAATGCCTAAGGATATGGATTGCTTCGGATTAAAAGAAGGTGTATGGGTTTGTACTTTTGGTGAAGTAAAAGCGATGGCGAATGTTTTGCGGGATGGTATTGTAAGAGTATTTACATCTGCAAAAGGCCAGGAAAACAAAGGAGATAAAATGCATTTGCTGTATGATTACTTAACCAGCAACGAATTTTCAGAACAGTGGAAAGCCATACGGGAAGGCTTTCTTGCCATGAAGACCGGCATTCAAAGAGAAAGAGATTCGATGGAAAGATTATGGAAGGCAAGAGAAAAACAATTGGAAAAAGTTTTATTGAATTCAGCACATGTAAAAGGTTCAATAGAAGGAATCGCGGGACATGATTCAATTGATTTTAATTTACTGGAAGAAGGAGAAGAGAATGATACTACTTTGTTATAACCCACGCCAAACACATTCCTTCAAAAAATGCATGTCGAATATTTAAAGAAATTTTTTCATCTTTTATAAATTCACAATTAATTATTCCATTATCATGATCAAAGGATTTTAAAAAAATATCTTTTCTAAAATCTACCAACCCGCTGCCATACCATTTAAACACAGCTTCCTTACAAGACCACAATAATGTTAACAGGTTGATTGGTTGATTGGTTGATTCGTTATTTCCAATTTCCAATTGCCCATTGCTAATTGCATCTAACTCCTCTTCATTTAAAAATTTATATTTTACTCTTTCAACTTTTGGAGTTACCAATTCGATATCAATGCCCACCCGATGATCTTTACTAACTATCACTGCGGCATAATCACCACAATGCGAAATAGAAAAATGATATTCTTCATTTGGCAAAAAAGGTTTCCTGGTATCAGCGATCTCAATTAAATGATAAGGAAAATCAGGATAAAGATGTTGCAATAAATAGCGGCCGGCAAGATGTTGCAATTGTTTATGCGGATGCGTTATTTCCCTTTGCAAGGGCACCTTATCAAGAAAAAATTTTTTTTCTTCAGCTATATGCCAAATAGCTATTTTTGCAAAATCATTAATATGCTCATAAAACAAAGGCATCTTTACTTTATTTAATTTAGTTTTAGAACCTGTCCCGCTGAGCGGGATTGCAGTTTATGATTAATTACTCAATCGTCACAATAATAGTTTTTAATGATCCTCTCTGACCAGCGAATTCTTGAAGAAATAGAAAAGGAAACTATAAAAATTCAGCCATATAACCGCGAATTTTTAGGCAGCAACAGTTATGATGTTCATTTAGGAAAACATCTTGCTACTTACAAAGACAAAGTCTTAGACGCAAAAAAACACAACGAGATAAACCATTTCGAGATCCCCGACGAAGGTTTTGAATTACAACCCGGCGAATTATATTTAGGCGTTACAGAAGAATATACTGAGACGCATGTTCATGTTCCTTTCCTTGAAGGCAAATCTTCTACAGGCCGCCTTGGTATTGACATACATGCGACTGCAGGAAAAGGTGATGTTGGATTTTGCGGCAACTGGACGTTGGAAATTTCATGTAAAATTCCTGTTCGTATTTACAAAGGGATGCCCATTGGTCAGCTGATATATTTCCCTGTTGATGGCGAAGTAGAAGTAAAATATAATTCAAAAAAAGATGCTAAATACAGCGGCCAGCCTGATCGCCCCGTAGAAAGTATGATGTGGAAGAATAAATTTTAAAAAGAAAATTAAATGATGAAGAAAATATTTTTTGTTACAATAGCCGGATGTTTTTTAACGGCTTCTTTACAGGCGCAACCGGGAGGAGATTCTCTATTAAATTTTCTTTTGAAAAATAAAGCAAAGGCCTCTCTTTACCTGCAAAAAAATGATTACATCCTTACAAAACTTAATGAGGATAAACTAATGCCATTAGCTGCAACAGCAAATATTATGGTGGCTGTTGAATTTGCAAAGCAGGCAGCCTATAATGTTTTTGGGTTTAATGCGCTCATCCCGATGAAGGAAGTAAATAAATATTATTTGCCCAACACTGATGGAGATGCTCACCGCAACTGGATAAAATATGAAACGCGTGTTGGTCATATAAAAAATGACAGCGTTAAAATAATTGATGTGGCAAGAGGAATGATAGTGTATGGAAGTACCGCCAATGCTGAGTATTTAATGGAACTGCTTGGCTTTGGTAATTTAAAAAATGATATAAAGATGTTTGGACTTAAGCAGCATACATTGCTGTATCCTATGCCATCCTCTTTGTTCTTATATCAAAATCCAAAGGGTTTGACAGAGGATAAAATTTTAAAACAAATTGATTCATTCAAGCAGGATGATTATTACAAAGCAGTATTTTCTATTCATAGAGAATTGAGCATGGATTCAGGATATAAAGAAAAATTCCGTCCGCAGGATCTTACTTTAAAAATGCAGAAAGCCTGGAGTGACAGGCTTACATCTGCAACAGCAAAAGAATATGCAAAGGTTGCACGGGCGCTTAACAGCCGGCTTATTCTTAATGATAAAAGTTATGCCGTATTGGGTAAACTTCTTGAAACAGTAATGGAATCTCCATCAAGCAAAACATGGCTTAAGCACTCAGGAATGGTAAGTGGGTCTACCAATTCAGTTTTTACCAAGACCGTTTATGCAACTTTAAAAGATGGAACAAAATTAGAGCTGGTATACTTCTTCAACGATCTTACAGGCAAAGAAAATTATAAGCTTCAATCCTGGGCGAATGATTTTGATTCAAGGATATTAAAAGATGAAAACTTCAGAAAGAAATTAGTGGATGGGATTGCAGGGAAGAAATAATCCCTCTCCCCTCTCCACAAGTGGAGAGGGGAGAGAATGCAGATCTTCACTATAGTTACAATTAATATTTACTTTGACGTTTGACAAGTACTTTCTTGTAGCTTAAAGCTTGCAGCTTGTAGCTCAAATTCTTCCATATTTTTTATAAAAAGCGATCAGGTCTGCAATAACTTCATCATAGCTTGTCATTCCTTTTGGTTGCTGGTTGGCTCTTAAATAATTTCCATAAGCCCAGCGTATCACAGGCTCCAATGGGTTTTTATAACGGCGTAAAAATTCTCTCCACTCTTTTATATCTGCCTTTACTTCCGGAATTAATTGTTTCGCAAAATCTTTTGCAGCAACTGAATCAACAAAAAATAATTGCCTGTTGGCATACACAAAAAGATCAAGGTATGCGGAGTAGTGAAATAATGTATCGGTTGAGGAAGTTGCCGCAAGATATCCTACAAAATTTGCTTCTTCTTCCTTTGCATAACCAATCTGGTGGGCAATTTCGTGGCATGTTGTGTAAGGCAACATAAATTTAGGCACCAAAGTATTTACCTGCGCTTCCCCGGTAAAAGGATTGTAATAACCTGTAAATCCAAAATAATTTCCGAACAAGCCAAACATTGATCTCTTTACTGATCGTGGTTTATAAGAAAGGAATGGATATAATTTTTCTGTTTGTCCATAACAGGCAACTGCTCTTTTAAATAATTCTTTATTGGATGGATAAAGCGCATGTTGATTCACCAATGCCTGTTTACTTTCATTCAATTTTTGCAATAAAAGCTGCTCTATAATTTTAAGATCCGCGGTATCTCTTTTATCCAGCTTCAAATTTAATTGCTCTGAAATTTCTTTCCTGTTGTAATTTATCCCCCAAAAAATATTGAAAATAATATAGACCAACATGGCAATAACCAATAGCCGGTAACCAGTATTTACAAACCATTTCCTGTTAAGTTTTCTTCTGAATAGTTTGGCAGAAAAACGCCAGAGTTTCCATATAAACCAAACGATCACGAATAAATACAATATATCGCCAACACTAAAAGGCAGCCATCCAAAAATTATTCTTAAAAAAGATGAGAATACGATATAAGTTTTAGAAGAATAAAAAACTTCCACCCATTCAGAGTTGGCTGAAAATATCTTAATTAAGATGATTACCAGCGTTAAACAACCGATCCAAACCCATCTTCGTTCCGTAATTTTGCTTCCTGTCTTCATAAGAATAGTAAAGATAATGGCAACTATAACAAACTTCAATTTCCGGCGTTTTTTTCTAACTATAAATACCTACCTTTGCCACCCTTAAAATTGTGATATGGGAAACCGGCGTGAATATGATATTGCGTTTGTAGGATTGAAGCCGGGCTTGCATGAATACAATTTCGGGGTGGATGATAAGTTCTTTCAGGAGTATAAGCAGGCAGATTTTACAGGTTGCCATGCAAACATCAAATTAACGCTTGAAAAGAATACATCTTTTATGATGTTGAAATTTGAAGTGGGCGGAAATGTGGATGTGGTTTGCGATCGTTGTGGAAATAACCTGGGCATGGATCTGTGGGACGAATTCAATATGGTTGTAAAACTGGTTGAAAATCCTGATGAGATGAATGCGACCGAAGAAGACCCGGATGTTTATTACATCTCAAGGACTGAAAGTCACCTGAGAGTTGCAGACTGGATATTTGAATTTGTAACGCTTAGCATACCGATGCAGAGAAGTTGTAAAGAAGAAGAGATAGGCGGGCCGCAATGCAACAAAGAGGTTTTAGAAATGCTTAAAAAGATGGAAGATGTGAATAAAGGAAATAATCCTTTATCACAAGGACTTGAACAATTCAGAAATAAAATAAATTAATATTTTTTTAAAATTTAGGTTATGCCAAATCCCAAACGCCGACATAGTCAGCAAAGAAGTGCAAAAAGAAGAACACATTATAAAGCAGATGCTCCAACATTAAGCGTTGACCCAACAACTAATGAAACACATGTACGCCACCGTGCACATGTAAGCGAGGGCAAACTGTATTATAAAGGAAAAGTAGTTGCAGAAAAAGCGCCGGCTAAAATAGGCAGTTAACCCTTCTGTTATAAATTTATTGCAAAATCAAAGTTTGATTAACTTGCTGACGTTTGTGTTACCACAAACGTTTTGTTTTTTATCAAATGAAAGTATAAATGAAGATTGCATTAGATATGATGGGTGGCGATTTTGCTCCGCTGGAAGCCATAAAGGGTATTGAAGTTTATCTGCAAAACAAAAATCCCCGAACAACATTACTCCTTATCGGCGATGAACCTGCAATAAAACAATTGCTCGACCGTCATAATATTCCCACAGAATATCTTTCAATAATTCATACATCGCAGGTTATTGAAATGCATGAACATCCTACAAAAGCTTTAAAAGAAAAAAAAGATTCTTCCATAGCCATCGGTTTTCAGTTGCTGGCAACAGATAAGGTAGATGCATTCATCAGCGCAGGCAATACAGGGGCAATGATGGTAGGCGCTTTGTTCAGCATTAAAGCAATTGAAGGTGTGTTGCGGCCCACTATTGGCGCTTATTTACCAAGAGAAGATGGAGAGATCGGTCTATTGGTTGATGTGGGACTGAATGCAGATTGCAAGCCAGAGAATTTATCACAGTTTGCTTTGCTGGGTTCATTATTTGCAAAGCATATTTTAAATTTTGAGAACCCTCGTGTTGGCCTTATTAATTTAGGCGAAGAAGAAGGCAAAGGAAATATTTTAACACAGGTCGCCTATCCTCTGTTGAAAGAAAATAAACAAATAAATTTTATTGGTAATGTTGAAGGCCGTGATCTTTTAACCGGCAGAGCAGAGGTAATGGTTTGCGAAGGTTTTACCGGCAACGTTCTTTTAAAATTTGCAGAATCCATTTATGATATTGTAAAGCGCCGTGAAATAAATGATGAACATTTCAACCGTTTTAATTTTGAAATATATGGCGGCGTGCCTGTGCTTGGTGTAAATAAGCCTGTGATAATCGGTCATGGAATATCGCATGCCATTGCTTTTAAAAATATGATCCTGATAGCTGAAAAAATGTTGCAGAAAGATCTTATTGGGAAGATTAGAAATAGTTTAAAAGAAGTGATATAATCATTTCAATCCCTCCCCGCGAATCTTCCCTTCCCCAATAAATTTTGAATTACTTTTTCAAAACCGTTGAGCAGCTAACAACAATGGTAGCGCTAAGCAGGAGAAATTTTGAACGCCGTTTTAAAAAAGCAACAAGCAACACAGTAGTTGAATATATGTAAAGAGTAAAAATTGAAGCAGCAAAAAAAGGACTGGAGACAGGAAGAAAAAATGTGAATGAACTAATGTATGAAGTTGGCTACTCTGATACGAAAGCTTTCAGATCAGATTTTAAAAGAACCACTGGTTTATCACCAATTGAATACAGGAATAAATACAATAAGAAAGCTGTTGCATAATACTTAACAAATTCTGGTAGCATTTTTGAAATAAAAGGGATTGAAATAATCCCACATGTCAAAATATTTATTCGTCTTTATTTTTTTAATATTAGTATACAGCTGCAGCAGGAGACATACTCCTGAAAGATCAGACTCTGTAACTGTTACCACCCTTCCAGGTAATACAACTCCATCCAGGAGTGATTCAGTTGTTGTAAAAAAAAGAAACTTTACGCCAACCAAAAAAGATATAATACCAAATTCGATTGTAGTTAATGATAAGGCAGCAAAAAAAGCAGTTGATGGCAGGCTTTATTATGACCTGTTGGGACACCGATACTGGAAAAATTATAAAGACGGAAAATATTATCTCTTCAATCAATCAATGTATAGTAATGATGCATTTAAACCACCGGTGAAATAGATACTTCCATTAATTATTTCTCTACAAATTCTTCCGGCTTTTCCCTGCATATATTTTTTGTATTTGTTTTATTTGATATTTTTTTTAATATTACAGAAACAAAACTTTTATGCTTTCACGCAGGGATTTTATTAAGAACACAACACTAACGGCCGGCGGAATATTAATTGCATCAAATAATTTTGGCAATAATTTTTTTCTACAGAAGCCAAGGGTGATCATTATTGGTGCAGGCTTTGCAGGGCTTGCCGCGGCATATCAATTGCATAAAAGAAAGATCGATTTTATTATTTTGGAAGCACGGAACCGTATCAGTGGAAGAGTTTTTTCTCACACCATTGATGAACCCGAAAATCTTGTTGTGGAGTTGGGTGCAGAATGGGTTGGCGCTTCGCATCAAAGAATAATAGCACTTTGTAAAGAATTTGGTTTAGAACTTTTTAATAACCAAATGAGTACTCACTTAATTTATAAAGGAGAATATTTTAAAAACAATGCATGGGATTATTCAGCGGATTGGAAAAATAAATTTGATAAGCTACTTAAAAAATATCATCATTTAACACAGGCTGACAAAAACATATTGGATAAAATGGATTGGTGGCGCTACCTTGGTTAACAATGGCTGTAATGGAAGAGACCTTGATATACGTGAATTACTTGACAGTACTGACTTTGGAGAAAGCATTAGGCAGGTGTCTGCCTTTGCTGCGCTTGCAGAGTATGCCGAAAGCAGTCCGCATAATGAAATGGATCTTAAGATAAGAGGCGGCAACAGTATGTTGGCAAAAAAGATTGCAGAAAAAATTGGTTTCGATAAAATAAAATTAGAACATCCTGTTGCAAAAATTATCCAGAAAAATAAAGTAGAAGCGTATTGTACAAATGGAGAAAAGTTTGAAGGTGACAAGATAATCTGCACCATCCCAACATTTTCAATGCAAAAAATTAAGTGGGAACCAGGTCTGCCATTGGATAAGATCGAAGCCATTAATGCTTTGCAATACGCAAGAATAAATAAGAATGTTTTCCTGTTCAATGACCGCTTTTGGAAAGACGAAAGTTTTGATATGGTAACAGATACCCCTGTGCATTATTTTTATCATGCAACAAAAAATCAGCTATCAGCAAAGGGAGCATTAATATCTTATTCAATAGGCGATAAAGCAGATAGTATCTCAAAGCAAAGTGAAGAGTTTAAATCAAGCCTTATGCAACAATGCATTCAGCCTGGTTTTCCTGGTATAAAAAATAAAATTGCAAAGCAGGTAAATTATTATTGGGGCGAAGATGAATTCTCAAAAGGAAGCTATGCAGTGTATGGTAAAGGCCAGTGGTTTGGTATCAGGCCTGTTTTAAAAAGATCTTTTCTGCATACACATTTTGCCGGAGAACATATTGCGGATTGGCAGGGTTTTATGGAAGGTGCAATTGAAACAGGGGAGGAAGCAGCGGGTAAAATCTGACTAGGATTTATTGGATTATACGATTATTGGATTTCAATAAATTAAATCCAAATTCAGACAACATTATAACTCAATTTTTTTATCAACTCTTGAGGAAACTTTGGTAATTTTTTTCTTTCAATTAAAAAAGTAGACAAGCCTTCAATGTCTCTGAAGATATTATGTTTCGTTAGCGCTCCTTCAAGGTAGCCTGAGCCGGAAGTGCCGCCAGTACCTGTTCTCATCCCTATCATTCTACGAACCATGACTAAATGTTTGTGCCGCCAACCCGCCATTTGATGATCGATCTCAACAAGGCTATCCAGTATTTGATACGATGTTTGAAACACAGGAAAATCCCTATAGAGCATAATGATTTTGCACAAAGGTAATCAAACAGATTATTTATATTTTTCCGGTAACTTCAACAAAATATTTTTATGAATATCCCATTCAAACAACTGGCAACTGCAATAACTTTTATCCTTTTTATTAGTATCACTTTTGCTCAAAATGCTCACCCTTCATGGAGCGCTCAGAGTAATATTTATGAAGTAAATCTGCGCCAGTATTCTGCCAGCAGCTCCATAAAAGATTTTGAAAAAGATCTTCCCAGGCTAAAAAAAATGGGAGTTGAAATTTTATGGTTTATGCCCATTACATCCATTGGCAAAGAAGGAAGAAAGATGACTGAAGCGGATCTTGGAAGTTATTATTCTGTAAAAAATTATAAAGCTTTGAATGAAGAATTTGGAAAAATGGCAGACTGGAAGGCATTAGTAAAACATGCGCACAGCATGGGTTTTAAGGTGATTACCGATTGGGTTCCTAATCATACTTCACCTGATAATGCATGGATCACTAAACACCCTGATTTTTATAAAAGAGATAGCTCCGGAAACACAGTATATGATGCTGATTATACTGATACACGAAATCTTAATTATGCAAATATGGAATTGCGTGACAGCATGATTGAAGCAATGAAATTTTGGGTAAGAGAAACTGATATTGATGGTTTTCGTTGCGACCATGTTGATCCGATGCCGGTAGATTTTTGGAAACGTTGTATAAGTGAATTAAAGAAAATTAAAAATGTTTTTATGTTAGCAGAAAGCCAACATCCTGAATTTCATTCAGCAGGATTTGATGCAACTTATGGATGGGGAGTAATGGAAGGGTGGATACGCTTTTATGCCGGAAAAATTTCATTGGCGCAGGAAGATTCGATAATTAATCATAATATCCAGGTATTTCCTACAAATGCTTACCGCGTATTTTTTACTACTAACCATGATTGGAACAGTTGGGAAGGGACTGAATTCGAGCGTTATGGAGATGCATATAAAGCACTCGCAGTATTTACACAAACGATGTATCAAAGTGTGCCGCTCATTTATAACGGACAGGAAATTCCGAATAAAAAGCGATTGAAATTTTTTGTAAAAGATCCGATAGAATGGGGAACTAAATTTGAAATGGCACCGTTCTATACAACTTTATTGAAACTCCGCAAAAGTACGCCTGCCTTGGCTGCAGATGCATCTTATAAAAAAATAATTACGGCAAATGATGTTGCGATATTTGCATATACAAGAGAGAAGGCAGGGAAAAAAGTTGCCGTGATTTTAAACCTTTCCAATCAACCGCAAAGTTTTACGATAAAAGATCAAAGTATTTATGGTCAGCCCATGAATGTTTTTATGGGAGTAAAAGAAACACTAAACCGCACACATGTTTATAGCATTGAACCGTGGGGATATATTGTTTACGATTACAGGTAAAGTTGAATTATTAATATTTACTTATCACTTATTACTTACTACTTTACTTCACCATATTTTTTACTTCCTGCAATTTGAGTAAGGCCTCAACCGGTGTGAGACGATTGATATCAACTGCTTCAAGAATTTTCCTTATTTCATCAAAGGTTTGTGAATGAGCATCAAAAATACTCAGTTGTAATTTTGGAGTTGAAAGTTTCTTCACATTCTCTCCTATCGAGTCGTCAACATGTTTTGTTTCCAATTGCTTTAAAATTTCATTTGCCCTGGAGATCAGTGATGGCGGCATTCCTGCCATCTTTGCTACGTGAATACCAAAGCTATGCACACTTCCGCCTGCAGCCAGTTTTCTTAAGAAAATAATTTTATTGCCAACTTCTTTATTGGTGACATGATAATTTTTTACACGTGGCAATTTATTTTCCAGTTCATTTAATTCATGATAGTGCGTAGCAAATAAAGTTTTGGGCGCATGTGGAGAAGCATGCAAAAATTCTACTATACTCCATGCAATAGAGATACCATCGTATGTTGAAGTACCTCGACCTATCTCATCCAACAGGATCAAACTTTTTGCCGTGATATTATTGATGATACTTGCCGTTTCATTCATCTCCACCATGAAAGTGCTTTCGCCACTGCTGAGATTATCATTGGCACCAACCCTTGTAAAAATTTTATCTGTCAAAGGAATTCTTGCTTCGTCGGCAGGCACAAAACTTCCCATGTGTGCCATCAACGTTATCAAAGCTGTTTGCCGAAGAATGGCACTTTTACCGCTCATGTTAGGGCCGGTTAAAATAATTATTTGCAATGATGAAGGATCTAAAGAAATATCGTTCGGAATATAATTTTCTCCTTGTGGCAAATTTCTTTCAATCACAGGATGACGGCTTTCTTTTAATTCCATTTCATTGCCATCATGCAGCAAAGGCTTTTTATAATTAAACTGCAAAGCATTGTTGGCAAAGCAGCAAAGGCAGTCCAGCACAGCCATTACGTGGCCGTTAACCTGCATGGGAGCAATGTAATCCTGCAACTCATTTAAAAGCTTTTCAAATATCTGCAACTCTATTTGCAAAATTTTTTCTTCAGCTCCGGTGATCTTTTCTTCGTATTCTTTTAACTCAGGTGTGATATATCTCTCTGCATTGGTTAGCGTTTGTTTGCGAATCCATTCAACCGGGACTTTTGATTTATGCAGATTGGTAACCTCAAGATAATAACCAAACACATTATTAAATCCAATGCGCAACGAAGAAATTCCTGTGGCTTCACTTTCTTTTTTCTGTAATTGCAACAAGTATGTTTTGCCGTGTGTTGCGATATTTCTAAGATCATCCAAAGTTGCATCAATATTCATTGCAATCACATTTCCTTTTGATGTTGCGATGGGAGGATTATCAATTATCTCTTTTACAATTTTATCAGCAATGTATTGACAGGGATTAAGTGAATCGCCCAATCTTTTTAAATATTCATTTTCAGAATTTTCACATAATGTTTTTATCAGTTGCACCTGTTGCAATCCACGGGCAATTTGTAAAACTTCTCTCGGGTTTATTTTTTTAAGAGATATCTTGCTCACCAATCTTTCCACATCTCCTGATTGTTTTATGGATTGAGAGATTTTATTTCTTAGGTCAACTGATTTTATAAAAAACTCTACAAGGTCAAGTCTCTCTTCAATTTTATTTATATTGGTAAGAGGCAGCAGCATCCAGCGTTTCAGTAGCCTTGCTCCCATCGGGGAAACAGTGTTATCCAAAACTTTCAACAAAGAATTATTTCCTTCAACACCACCAAGCAGTTCGAGATTGCGGATAGTAAAACGGTCCATCCACAAATGATCAGCCTTATCAATTCTTTGCAAAGATGTTATATGTTGCAGGTTGGGATGCTCGGTATCTTTTAAATAATGAAGGACTGCACCAGCCGCAACAATGCCATCACGAAGATCTTCAACACCAAAACCTTTTAAACTTTGCGTACCAAAATGTTTTAATAAACTTTCCTTGGCGTAAGCCTCTGTAAATATCCATTCATCTAATGTGTAGGTATAAAATTTACTTCCAAAATAATTTTTAAAATGTTTTTGTTGATTGCGTTGAAACACAATTTCTGCCGGCTGAAAACTCTGCAGTAATTTATCTGCATATTCCCTGTCGCCTTCGGCAATAAAAAATTCACCCGTGGAAATATCTAAAAAAGCAAGCCCAAATTTTTCTTCATTAAGATGCATGCCGCATAAAAAGTTATTGCGGTTATGCTCAAGCAATTTGTCATTGGTTGCAACACCGGGAGTTACCATTTCTGTTACACCACGCTTTACAATTCCTTTTACAAGTTTTGGATCTTCCAATTGATCGCAGATCGCAACACGGTATCCTGCTTTTACAAGTTTGTGCAAATACGTATCCAGCGCATGATGAGGAAAGCCCGCAAGCTCAGATGCAGTAGGCGAATTATTATTTCTCTTGGTTAATGTAATGCCAAGCACTTTGGAAGCAGTTACTGCATCCGATCCGAAAGTTTCGTAAAAATCGCCAACACGAAACAGCAAAATCGCATCAGGGTATTTAGCCTTGATGGCATTGTGTTGTAACATCATTGGTGTATCTGCAGTTTTAGCCATAATAATCGTCAATAGTAAATGGGCAATAATGCGATTGACTTATTGAACAAAAATAAGGTTTTACCATTGTTGCTATAAAGGTTTGTGTGCATTGAATTACTTTTGCCATAAGTGAATTTTTAGATGAAGAAACTCAGCATGGATGAACTGGACCGCAAGACGGTTGATGAATTTAAACGTTCAGAAAAATTTCCCGTAATTGTTGTTTTGGAGAATATCCGCAGCATGCATAATGTGGGCAGTGTTTTTCGTACTGCCGATGCTTTTTTAATTGAGGCCATTTACATTTGCGGCTACACGGCTCAGCCACCTCGTAAAGAAATTGATAAGACGGCTCTTGGGGCAACAGAAACTGTTGACTGGAAATATTTTGCCACCTCCAAAGATGCTATTGAAGAGTTGAGAAACAATGAATACAAAATCTTTGCTATTGAACAGGTTGATAAAAGTATTTCATTAGAAAAATTTAGTGAAGAAAATAATGCTAAGGTTGCTTTGATATTTGGTAACGAAGTAAGCGGCGTGGAAGCTGATACGATTTCTCTTTGCGATGGCTGCATTGAGATACCACAATTCGGGATGAAGCATTCACTGAATATTTCAGTTGCTGCCGGGATTGTTTTGTGGGAGATTGTGAGAATAAAAATTTCTGAACCGTGATTTGTGTGGATTAGAAGATTAAATAGATTAAAAACTTAAAGGTGATTATTAAAATAAAAAATTATCTCTCTCTTATAAAATTTTCGCATACAATTTTTGCGATGCCTTTTGCATTGATTGGATTTTTTCTTGCCTTAACACAAACTAAATTCACAAATGGAAAGCCGTGGTGGCAATTATTTTTATTGGTTGTAGCATGTATGATCTTTGCAAGAAGTGCTGCCATGGCTTTTAACCGCTGGCTTGATAAAAAATTCGATGCATTAAATCCACGAACTGCAATAAGAGAAATTCCTTCAGGAATTATTACGGCTAAAAATGCAAAGGCGTTTGTTATTTTTAATTGCATTGCCTTTGTTATTTGCACTTATTTTATCAACCCGGTTTGTCTTTATCTTTCTCCTGTTGCATTGTTTGTTATTCTGTTTTACAGTTATACAAAACGTTTTACACCGCTCTGCCATCTTGTGCTGGGACTGGGTTTGAGCCTGGCTCCTATCGGCGCTTATCTTGCCGTGACAGGAAAATTTGATTTGCTGCCAATTTTATTTTCATTCACCGTTTTGTTTTGGGTTAGCGGCTTTGATATTATTTATGCATTGCAGGATGAAGAATTTGATAAGGCAAATAATCTGTATTCTATCCCGGCCATGTTGGGAAAAACAAAAGCATTAAGGGTTTCGGAGTTTTTACATTTATTAAGTCTGGGCTGTGTAATAAGTGCCGGAGTGTATGGGCATTTTTCATGGCTATACTGGATGGGTATTTTAGTTTTTGGAGGCATGCTTATATACCAGCATTCACTTGTAAAACCAAATGACCTGAGCAAGATCAATATTGCATTCATGACATCTAACGGAATTGCTTCTGTAATTTTTTCATTATTCGTTTTGCTCGATCTGTTCATCATAAAAAAATAAAATGGCAAGAATTCTTTGTATTGATTATGGCGGTAAGCGCACTGGCATTGCTGTTACTGATCCATTTAAAATAATTGCCACAGGCCTTACAACAGTGGATTCACACGAACTGATATCTTTTCTAAAAAAATATTTTTTGCAGGAAGAAGTGGAACTGATCGTGATCGGCGAGCCAAAAAATTTAGATGATTCAGATACACATGCAACACCACTTGTGAAAGAAGCCATAAAAAAATTGCAAAAAGAATTTCCGCTGATACCCATAAAAACGGTTGATGAAAGATTCACTTCCAAAATGGCAAAGCAGGCAATGATAGATATGGGGATGAAAAAAAAGGACAGGCAAAATAAAAGAACCGTGGATGAAATTGCGGCTACCATGATGCTGCAGGAATATTTGGCCTCAACAAATTGCTATTAAAAAAAAATCATAAAGTACATAATATTTTCTTTTATATCACAAATCTTTTATTCTTCTTAAATTTGTGTTTTTACTTTTTAATTAAAACTCTCCCATTGGGAGTTGGAGGGTATATATGATTCTTCCCATTGTTGCTTACGGTTCGCCGGTTTTAAGAAAGGTTTGCACAGATATTTCTCCTGATTATCCTCAATTGGATAAACTGATAGAAGGTATGTGGGAAACCATGTATAACAGTAAGGGCGTGGGTTTGGCCGCTCCACAAGTAAACAGGGATATCAGGTTGTTTGTAATGGATAGCGTTCAAATCATTGAAAGCCTTGATGAAGAAGAAAAAAAAGAATACCCCAGCGATGAAGGCTACAAAGGAGTTTTTATCAATGCACACATCTCATCAATCAATGGTGAAGATTGGGCATATAACGAAGGATGCCTCAGCATTCCAAAAATAAGAGAAGACATTTACCGTAAAGAAAAAGTTACAATCGATTTTGTGGATGAAAATTTTCAGCCTCATACAAAAATTTTCAATGGAATTACGGCCCGGGTTATCTTACACGAGTATGACCACATCGAAGGAAAATTATTTATTGACCTGCTTGTACCTTTAAAAAGAAAATTGCTTAAACGCAAACTGGATAACATCACCAAAGGAAAGATAAATGTTGATTACAAAATGGTTTTCACCAAATAATACTCTCACCAAACCTTCATCATTTTATATTCTAAATTTGCAGCATGTTTAAAAACATTTTTGCTGCTTTAATTTTTTTCTTACCATATATTCTTTCTGCACAAAATAAAAATGATACCGTTGTAAATATTGAAGGAAGAGTTGTTACGCTTTCGGAAGTTGTTGTAAATAATAAAATAAATGTTCCCGCATTTATTGACAGGGTAAGAACGGACACTACTTTTTACAAAGCCTTCAGAACGATGCACATAATAGGGTTTACTGCGCTTAACGATATAAGAATGGTAAATAAAGACCAGGAAATAAAGGCATCACTGAGAAGTAAAATAAGACAAACAAGAACTAATAATTGCAGAAGCATGGAAGTGCTTGAGGAAAGTACAACAGGTGATATTTATGACGAGAACAAAAATTTTAATTACTACACAGGCGAAATGTATGCAGGTCTTTTTTTTACGAAGGGAGTTATTTGCGGCGAAGACAATATTATTAAGGGACGTGATCTTTCACCTGAAGGGTTAAGCGGAATGGATAAACATAAAGCACAATTAAAAATGTTATTCTTCAACCCGGGCAGGCAAATAAATGGCCTTCCTTTTATCAGTGGCAAAACTGCCATCTTTGATAAAGACATGGAAGATAAATACGACATGAGCATCGACATGGAAGAGCACAACAAAACAAGTTGTTACATCTTTACCATAAAAGCAAAAGAAGATAAAAAAAACGATGTGGTGATAGATGAAATGACAACATGGTTCGATGATAAAACATTTGAAATTGTTGCCCGCAATTATTCATTAAGCTATGATGCCGGCGTGTATGATTTTAATGTGCAGATACAGGTAGAGCTTACTAAATTTGGAGAATACCTTGTGCCATCATTGATAAGATATGTCGGCAACTGGAAAGCCATTTTCAAAAAAAGAGAAAGAGGAATTTTTACAGCAACACTTTTTGATTTTGTAAAATAAAAATATATGCCCACCATTCATTTATTGGTAAAAGGAAACGTACAGGGAGTATTTTACAGGGCCACTGCAAAAAAAGTTGCTGACAAACTTAAGCTTACAGGCTGGATAAAAAATACAAAAGAGGGTGATGTAGAAATAACAGCCACAGGCAAAGAAGAGCAGTTGAATGAATTTATTAAATGGTGTAAAAAAGGCCCGGAAAAAGCGCAGGTGGAAGATGTAATTATTCGTCATGAGCCTGAAACATCTTTTACTGATTTTGAGATAATAAGACGATAAAATTATTCTTCCAGCAAAAAATTATTTAATCCATCACCCCTATCATCAGCATTTAATTCTTTTACTGAGCCAAAGCCAATAGCATCTTTCATAACATCAGTTTTAATCGTTTCACAAGCTTTACGCACGCTGTTCTTACCA
>DATCOF010000162.1:0-2681 GCA_036564845.1 Chitinophagaceae bacterium
GGCATACATTTAGGAGATGTAACCGTTGGCGAGATAGGTGTTATTAAAAAAGATCTTGCGATGACCGGCGATACGATGAACACCACTGCACGCATAAGAAGCGCCACCAATGAGCTTAATCACAACTTTATAGTATCAAAACAATTTATGGAAAACATTGATCTTGAAGAATGGCAAACCGTAAACCTTGGCCCTGTAGATTTAAAAGGCAAAGGCACAGAGGTTGAACTTTTTTCTTTAAAGATCTGATGTGCAACATTGTCTGGCGGTCCCCGTCTGACAATGCTGCTGCCCGTTTAACTGCACAAACAATTTATAAACTTTCGGAAAAGAAACGCCGGTGTTTGCACGCTTTACAAAATGAAAAGCAAAAGAAAATACTTGCAACCTGCCTGTGTATTGTATACATTTAAAAAATGGAAACAGTAACACTCAAAGCTTTCTTTCATAATGAAATGGAGTGTATTGGAATTTTTTCCGGTGAAAATGCAACACTCAATACTATTTTTCAAAAAAAAGCCGGTGCCCGGTGGAGCCGTACACACAAGTGCTGGTATATGCCCTGCACCAAAAAAAATTATGAAATGCTTGCCAATGCCTTATCCGGCAAAGCCATTTTACAAACTGATTTATTAAAACAATATTTAGAAAATAAAAAAAATAAAACGGTTCAACCTTTAGCTTACAAAAACAAATCTGTTGCAAAACAGGAAACAAAAAAAACTCCTGCACCTGCATCAAAACAAATACATACACTAAGTAAAGAAAACAGTGAAGCGCTTCAGCAATTTCATCAGCAATTGATATTAAAAAGTTACAGTGCATCCACCATCCGCACTTATACAAATGAATTTGTACAGTTTTTAAATACAATAAATAATGTACCTGCTTATGAATTTAGTACAGCCCGCATTAAAGATTATTTGCAGTATTGTTTTGAAAAATTAAAGCTTAGCGAAAATACCCTGCACAGCAGGATGAATGCATTAAAATTTTATTATGAACAGGTGCTTAAAAAAGAAAAGTTTTTTTGGGAAATACCCAGACCAAAGAAACCAATGATACTTCCCAAACTATTAAATGAAACAGAATTAGGCAAACTGTTTAATGCATTAACCAATAGAAAACACAAAGCCATGTTATTTACTGCCTATAGTGCCGGATTGCGGGTAAGTGAAATTGTAAACTTAAAAATATCGGATATTGACAGTAAACGAATGCAAATATTTATTGAGCGGGCAAAAGGCAAAAAAGACCGCTATGTAAATTTAAGCCCCATACTCTTAGATATTTTAAGAAAATATTTATTGGAATATAAACCAAGTCCAAAGATTTATTTATTTGAATCGGAGCAAACCTTTACAGCTTATCCTACCCGTACGGTACAGCAAATATTTTCTACTGCAAAGCAAAAAGCCGGGATAAGTAAGGCAGTTGGTGTCCATAGCTTAAGGCATAGCTTTGCTACTCACCTGTTGGATAAGGGAACAGATATAAGGTTTATTAAAGACCTGTTGGGGCATTTTGATATAAAAACTACAGAGAGATATCTTCATGTCAGCCGACAAAAACTCATAAATATTATTAGCCCTCTTGATGATTTAATGAGTAAAGAACAGATAGATTGGTAAAACGGATTGTACTAATAACAATACAAAATGTATAACATTAAAGAATTGATTTTCAATAGTGAAATTTTTTAAGTGATAGCATCTTATATCATATATTTACACGTAAGCGGCAATTAAAACAGACTACACAAACACTAACTTAACATTCCCGTAATGAAGCGACTTGCAGTTTTTATTTTCATTATTTTGGCTTCATGTTCAGACAAGAAAGTTGATGGCAACAACAAACTAATCGTTAATAACAGAAGTACAAAAGACACAACCTATTATTTTCTTCTTGACAAAAAGAGGGACACTGTTTTGAAGTTAGACCCTAAAAAATATTTTGTTTGCTTTAGTGACACAGTAGAGAACTTTTTAGTAGTCGCACCACGAAGCCGGAAAGGTTGGTGGGCAATTGATTTGAATGAAAACTATTTGTTTCAAGTGTACAACACAAGTCCAGGAGAGCCTTCGCCAGATAAATTAAATGACGGAGAAATTAGAATTGTTGATGAACATGGAAAAATTGGTTTTGCTAATGATAAAGGAGAAATTACGATAAAACCGCAATTTGAGTTTGTTACAGAATTTTCAAACGGGAAAGCAATAATTGGACAAAGTTGTAAAAAGGTACCTTGGGAGAAACATCAAGACGACGTAGACAACCATTATTCAATACTTTGTGACAAGTATGGCTACATAAATAAAAAAGGAGAAATTATGGAGTTAGGGAACTTTACTTATGAAGAAATTGCAAAAAAAATCAACTTTGGTGGTTAAGGAAGTTTTTTAAAAAGAAAATCGTGAATATTTGTTCGTTTGCTGCAAGACAAAAAATACTTGAACAGAAAACCGTTTGACAGAATGAAAATGCCGCTTACATCGGTTTGCAGCAAGTGGGGCTGAAGGAATAACAGTGAGCATTTGTAACATTATTGAGCGGTAGTTCCGGCTGAAAAAACTCTATTGAGCGATAGAATAAACAATGAACTTTTATTTATAAATTTGGCAACGGTTCGGGCAGAAGGAATTCTATTTCCCCACCTGCTGCAAGCCGTAAAACGTTGG
>DATCOF010000163.1:0-11200 GCA_036564845.1 Chitinophagaceae bacterium
CTCGTAAGCGTTTTTAGCTCATCTGATAAAACTATGTTCGCATTATAGGGTTCTCCGAGTGATAAATTAATGTCCTGAACTAATTCAGTTTTTAATCCTACAAAATTTACTTTTAAAACGTAAGGTCCGCCAATTCTTAAATTTGATAGCGTAAAAGTTCCTCCTTTTTTTGCAATAGTAGTATAAATAGAACCTGATGGTTGATGCGTGGCTGTTATTGTAGCTCCTTCAAGTGCTTCACCAGTAGCCGTTTTTACTGAACCGGTAATACTACTGGTAGTAACCTGCGCATTGCTTAAGAAGGGAAATGCCATTAAAGCAATAATGAATGGTAAAATTCTTTTGTAATACATAATAGTTTAGTTTTTTTTAACGTGGCAAAGAAAAGAAATAATATTGTAATACCAATTAACATTTGTTAATAAATTAATAGGCACTATTTCAATTCATTTTGCTGCTTTGGCTAATATGAATTTTAGGTTACTAAATATTATGTTTTAATTTTCAGTCTTCTTTACAAACTCATTTTTATTAGCCCCCGTAACTCTTTGTATCTTTGCTTAACTAAATACATTATTAAATATGTTAGACACAATTGAAAGTGCTATAGAAGATATTAAAAAAGGTAAACTGGTAATTGTTGTGGATGATGAGAGCAGGGAGAACGAAGGTGATTTTATTACTTCAGCAAAAAATGTTACACCTGAGATCATAAATTTTATGAGTAAGATCGGCAGGGGCTTAATTTGCGTACCACTTGCCGAAGAAAGATGTGATGAATTAGGATTGGAGTTAATGGTAAATAGAAATACAGCATTGCATGGCACACCGTTTACTGTAAGCGTTGATCTTTTAGGAAATGGATGCACCACAGGCATCTCTGCTCATGACCGTTCAAAAACTGTTCAGGCATTGATAGATCCTGAAACAAAACCGCAGGACCTTGCTAAGCCCGGTCATATTTTTCCTCTGAGAGCAAAGTCGGGAGGTGTATTGCGCAGAACCGGTCACACCGAAGCAACTATAGATCTGGCAAGGCTTGCAGGCCATGGAGAGGCAGGTGTTTTGGTAGAGATCATGAATGAAGATGGATCAATGGCGCGGCTTCCGGAGTTGGTTAAAATAGCTAAGAAATATGATCTGAAAGTTGTTTCGATAAAAGATATAATTGCCTACCGTTTAAAAAAAGAATCACTTGTACACGAAGATGTAAGAGTGCAGTTGCCTACAAAATATGGCACTTTTGAATTGATAGCTTTTAAACAAATAAATACAGGCGAGGAACATATGGCATTAAAAAAAGGTAGCTGGGAAAAAGATGAACCTGTATTGGTAAGAGTGCATTCAAGTTGTATGACGGGTGATATTTTAGGTTCTCTTCGTTGTGATTGCGGAGACCAATTACATGCTGCAATGAAAATGGTGGAAGCAGAAGGTAAAGGTGTTGTATTATATATGAACCAGGAGGGTAGGGGAATTGGATTACTTAATAAACTAAAAGCATATAAACTGCAGGAAGAAGGAAGAGATACGGTAGAAGCCAATATTGAATTAGGTTTTTCGCAGGATGAAAGAGATTATGGCGTAGGTGCCCAGATACTGCGCCAGATGGGCATTACAAAAATAAAACTGATCAGCAACAATCCACGTAAGCGTGCAGGCATAAATGGATACGGGTTAGAGATTGTAGAAACAGTACCTATTGAAATTGCATCAAACAAACACAACAAAAAATATTTGGAAACTAAACGGGATAAGCTTGGCCATAAAATTTTAGCCAAATAATCTTTCTTGTAAGAGCTTAATATTTTCCTCCAAATAATTCGTAAAAACCATTAAAATCTCTTCGGTAAGAAAGTAAGATACCTGTACGGTTGCGGCGTGTAACACCTGCGATATCACCAAGGTCTGCATCACTGCGATTAAAGCCTACAACCCGCAAGCTTCCGCCGGGAGTAATTAAATATTCAAAGGAAACATCAGGGGTAAACAAAAAATTAGTATTTGAATTACTGGATTTACTTACAAGACTGTAATCAACATTGCCACCAAAATTTATCAACAGCCTGTTATTTAAAAAAGCCGTTTTAAAACCAAAGTTGCCAAGATTTTGAAGTTGCTTTTGTGTAACGCTTTTTTGTAAATTAAAATCAGGAGTACTGATGTTTGTATAAAGATTTACCTGGTTAGTTTTTAATAATTTTTGCAGCCAGTTATTAAGCGAAGAAGAAAGTGTATTTGATAATACCTGTCCCACAGTTCTGAAAACAAAATTGCCTGTATTGTTAGTGCTGAATAAATTTTGCTGCTCATTAATAAATGAATTAAATAACAACAATGATGTCACCTGTTTGTTCATGGCATTTTTATCTGCCTCATATTTTGTTTTTAAATATTGATTGGCGATAGGGTCAGACCGTAGTGGATTGTCAAATGGAAACGAAAATTCAAAATTAGGCCGGGGCTCTTTTAGTGTTCCCCTTAATTTAAAAATAACATCAACATCACCCTTTACAGAGCTGCTTCCTGTGCTGGTTGCTATGTTGCTAAGGTCAACCTGCTTTGCCCTGTAAACTGCATCAATATTGAGGTTGGCAAGATACGGATCACCCTGCCACTCAATAAATCCTGATTGTAAAGTGAAAGGTGTTTTTAAAAATGTTTGAAAATTAAATGTGTATTGTCCTTCTTCAACATCATACCTTCCGCGGATGGTAAGCGGTTCTTTTGAGCCCACATTAATATTTAATTTTCCACTGCCCTTTGCTTTAATAATATCGCCTGTTGTTTCATCAAGTATCACATCTATTTGTGCAAAAGGGTTGGCTGCAATCTCCATATTAACTTTAATATTCGCTTCTTCTCTAAAAGAAATATCATTGCTCATCTCCCTGCCAAATTTTATAAATTCTATGTAATTTATTTTTCCTGTTTCTGCAACATCGCCTGTTGGTAAATAAATATGGCTGCTGTCAGTTGGCTGCCCGGTAATATTCATTCTCATGTCACTGATAGATCCATCCAACTGCATTTCTGCATCGCCAATTACATGGCCATAAAATTCTTTATTATCTTTTGCTGTTGTATTTAGCAACAGGAATTTTCCCGGCATACCATTCCGTCTGTCGGTCTTAAAATGAAGTTCATTAAAATAAAAATTATCAAAGAAAGTGTGATACAGTTTACCACTTACTGTTGCTGTATTATTTAAAGTGTCTTTAATTCTTAGCTTTCCAAAATCAATTTCATCTTTATTAAAAGTGATGATAGAATTGTTATTAAAAAAATATTTGCAGCGTGTGTAGTTAACAGTTAGTGACGCATCATTAAGTACAACACTGCCGGTTATCCTGGGATCTTTTCCTCTTCCTAAAATATTTAATTGCCCTGTTGCATTACCTTCCAGCCCGGTGAAAATTGAGTTCAAATATTTTTGAAGAAAATGAATGTTCGATCTATCAAGATTCAAACTTCCATTTAATTGGTTTGTTGTTGAATCTTTTGTTTTATAAGTAAGATCAGCAATAAAATTATACTGCGAATTAGTAGAGCTTGCATTGGCAATAATATCTCCTGATACTGATGAATAACTTCCTGATGTTTTTAAAATTCCGATGGAATCATTTTCAAAACGGAACTGATCAACTTGTGTAACGAAGCCTACAGTCATATCTCCAAAGGGGTCATTTATTTTAAGACGGCCCGTCATCAATCCTTCAAACTTTGGCGACCTTATAAAAAATGGCACGATATCTCCAATGTTTAATTTTTTTAATTCTACAAAAACATCATTACTAATTCCTGTTGAAGAAGGCTGCGTTGAAATAATTATCTGCTGATCATTCTGTGCAAATTTTACTTCAGTTGCTGTAAGCAATTTATTGTTCAATACAAGCTCACCGCCTTTTTCAAGCGTCCATTTTTTATCATTGATAACAAAAGAAGAAGGATTAAAATTTAGTTTAAGTCCATCGGGCAAAGTTTGTAACCGCATTGAGAGATCTGCCTCATTAAGTGTTTTGCTCGCAGAAGTTTTTATACTTATATCCGACACGTCATTGGCCGCCGTTACAAGAATTTTTGTGTCGGGCAAATGCAGGCTGTCATTGATTATTACATCTCCCACATTGCCCACAAGCGTGAGTGTATCAAAAGTTCCTTTGCCTGTAAAATTCATATTTGTAAAATCAATATTGCTATAATTAAATGACGGAATGTTTGCCGTAATGTTTAAACTATTGGTTGATAAATTTATATTGCCGCTGATATTTGTATTATCAAATCCTTTTATTTTTTTGCTAAGTAAACCGATATAATCACTGATCACTTTTGTTTTTATATCGAATGTGAAATCCTGCGCATGAATATTACTTAGTGGTTTATTTATGTATGAAGGATAATACCTGCTAAGCAATAATTGAAATGCTTCCGGCAGTTCCAGTATTTTAAAATTGCCTGTAACATTCGCATCCAGCTCATTGCTTTGTACCGAAAGATATTTTTTGCTACCTACGATAGAAGAATAAATAGTTAAAGAATCAAAAGATAATTTTTGTGCATTTGCCAACAAAGTGGCATTGTAAATTTTTGCAGAGCCTAAAAAGTTATCAATACTATTTCCTGAAAAATTTAGATTGAATTTACCTGTTAATGAAAAATCATCGTTGGTTAATTGCAGATTTTTAAGATTAAGTTTTGCAACATTTGCATCAAAATTAAACTGCGGATCTGCGGATCTAAAATCTATTGTACCATTAAGGCCATCAATTTTTATGTTGGGATCGTCGATGCTTACTGCGCCTGAAAACACTTTGTTTTTTAAATTGCCTTTTGTAATAATATTCTGGTAATTGTAATTATTAAATTCAATTTGCCTGATGCTGCCATTTAAAGTAACATCAACATTTGATGCATTAAAACCCTTGCCTGCAATGTTGCCATCGAAAGAAATATTTCCCAGGTTATCATAATCAATAAATTTTCCTAACTTAAAATTATTGGTAGTAACCTTTCCGGAATATTGTGAAACAGCGTTACCGGGAAATTGCATGTGCAGATCGGTAACAAGAGTGCCAAGGTCTGTAGTAAGCGTGCCGAACGTAACAAAGTCTGTAAAAAAACCTGTAAAGTTTCCTGTAAAATGAATATTGCCCAAAGCCCTGAGATTGGGACTGGTAACGGTTTTGAGAGATGGAATTATTGTGGCAAGTTCTTTATAATTTGTTCTAAGATCATTAGACTTAAGATTGAGGTAGGGGTCATTGGGCAGTCCTCTTATTGCAATGTCTCCATCAAAATAATTATCGCCTGATCTTATCGCCATTTTTTGTCCTGATAAATTATCGATCGTTCCTGAAACATTTCCATCAATGAAAAAATTTCTTTGCCAGCTTTTTAATGCCGGTGCAAAATAACTTATGTCGTCACTGCTAACTTCACTTCCGGTAAAGTTTGCTTCCAGCGTTACTGCCTGTGTAAAATTTGCAAAGTCGTCATTAAAATTTTTGAACCGCATCACATAATAATTTTTTATATGGCTGTGGTTGGTAGTAAGATCAAGATTATTAAACTCCATTTTCTCTGGAGTAAATTTATAAGCCGTAGTTAATTTTTTTATTTCAAATCCAGAACGGTCTTTTGCAGAGATGTTGACATTAGCTGTTATCGTATCTTTTGCAAACTGCACATTTTTTAAATTTCCATTTATTGAAGAAGCGATAATGTGACTGCCATCAAATAAATTTATATCAGGAACTTTTCCATCAGCACTTTCAATCGCAAGGCCGCCATCTTTTATTTTAATATTTTTTACAGTAAGTAACCAATCTTCCTCGTTCCATCGTAGCCCGTCCGGTTTTGTGGACTGATCAATTTGCGCTTTGATAACCTTTGGACGGGAACCCAGGTAATTATATTCTGCGTAAAGAGGATGATCTAAAGTGATCTCATTTATTTTTATGATCTTATTTTTTGTGTCAAAAACATCTGTTGTAAAATTTAATTTATCAAATGCTATCATCGAATTTTGTCCACCCCATTCATCTTTCTTAAATATTTTAACCCTGTTTAGGTCAACCGTTTTAAGATCAAGCTTTATAACATTTTGAGAGGTGTCGGTTTTTTTTTTCGGACTTGAAAAGTAGTCCACCAAAAATTGGTAATTCCATGTAGAGTCTTTCCTGTTAAGGTATACCACCGCATCATCAAGCGCAATATATTTTAGTGTGATATTATCTTTTAAGAAGAACCAGTCAGTAATATTTACTTTGGCAGTTTCGGCATATAATAAAGTATCATTCTTTTTATCAAGCACCAATGTTCCTTCCAGCAACATCTTATTGAACAATCCAAATTCAACATGCCGTATGGAAACTTTTGCATGCAGGTCGTTAGATAATTTTACTGTAACTCTTTTCACTATCCAGTTTTGAAATGAACTTGTGTTAACCAACATCCATAACAACACGATAAGCATTAAGAAGGCAAGCAAAACCTTATATAATATATTCAACGTTCTTTTCACTATAGGGCTATAGCTGTAAAATTACTTAAACCGATGCGTTGTGCCAATTGCAAAGCTTTTGGAAAGTTCTAAAACTTTCCAAAAGCTTGGATAGCCGTGATTCTCAGGTCAAAAACTTTCTCGTATTTTAAAATGTAAATAATAGCTTAAATCTAAATTTTATAAGATCTCAAAATGTAGAAATAAAATCTAAATCTAAGTTTCCCCTTCGGGGGACAGGGGGCTTAGTTTTTTAAGATCTTTTTTTGTGTGCAGTGCATTAATTACAATTCGGTTTATTTTTTTGGACGATGGATCAGGGTATCCGAAAGAAGAAATGATGATCTCTTTTTTATAAAATTCTTCTTCTGCATTTTCATTTTCACAAATAAAAACTGGTAGATCAAAATCATGATTTAATATGGATGGCGGTAAATGTTTTTTTAGATATTTTATATTTTGTAACAGCTTCCTTCTTTGTACTCCGTATAATTTTTTGCTCTTTGTAAATGCGTACAAAAGAGAAGGGCTCATGGCTGTGCTGCCGGTATAGTTTGGATGTTGCCTTAATTTATTCGTCCATTCTTTGGAACAACTAACAGCGCCTCCCTCAATATTAAAAGCCTTTGACAACGAATAGCAAATAATAAATTCAACGTTTTCCGTTTTTGGAAGCTGAGAAATAATTCCTTCGCCATTCTTTCCTAAGATCCCGATGCCATGCGAATCATCAATTAGGAAAATTATTTTTTTAAAGGGGCGTATGTTTTCTACAAATGAAAAATGATGAATTCTTGCTTTTAAAATATCAACCGAATCAGCCAGTAACACGAATTCGTTTTCATCTGAGAAGTTTATGAGATCAACCACTTCATTTTTCCAATCATTAAAATTTATTGAGTTGCCTCTTTGTGCTGTTACAATATTTATTGCAGGATGGGCACCGGGTGCAACTAAAATATTTTTGTAAGAAGATAAAATTTCTGCGATAGTTTTTCCTGCTAAATAGCCTGAAGAAAAACTAACAGAATCTTTCATGCCGGTAAGTTTTGAAAGCCTGTCTTCAAATTTTTGATAAAGCTTCAGCCTTGTATTTGATATTCTTGAAGAAGGGAAAAGTATTCCGTATTTATCTATGCCTTCTTTTACCAGGTTCGTAAATTCTTTTACAAAGTTCATCCCGAGATAAGAGTATCCTGAAAAAAATAAAAATTCTTTCCCATCGGTCATGCATTTTCTTCCGGGTGTATTTTCAAATTCAAACATTTTACGGATTGTTTTTTAATTCATTACCTAAAGCTGATTGGTCTTTTGGAACAGAAAGATTTTGCCAATCTTTATTTTTTAAAATCTTAGCAACATAAATAATTTGCCCTACATGATATGGATAATGTGCAAGCTGCCTGTTGATGGCGTCAATTACTGAAAGTGGTTCATTGCGAATATAGATTGTTTTTGCAAGATCCTCTTCTGATAAGGGTTTCATGGCTGTAAAAAAACATTTCCATCCTTCTTCCCAAAGGTTTAATAATTGTTCTTTATTAAAATTTTGATCTTCAAATTCTGCATCACGTTTGCGCCAGGCTTTTTCTCCATCGGTGTTTAAAAAGTCAGTCCAACGGCTAAGCATATTGCCATGTATGTGTTGAATAATTATTGCAATATTGTTACATTCTTCCGCAGGCGTAAAATGAAAATCATTCTCACTTAATTGGGCAAAAGTTTTCTCGGCTAATTCTTTGTAATAATTAAATCGCCTGACAGCAGATTCTAAAAATATTTTTCCAATTGTATCCATAGCATTTGATTAATATCCTGCAGCATGATCATCACCTCTTTTATCTGCTACAGCTTCAATTTTTTGATGTGTATCTTTTTTGATTACTTCGGTTCTTCCGATAGCATTTCTTTCTTTTAAAGTGTATCCCATTTTTGTCAATTCATTTTTTACATTTTCAGGAAATCCTTTTTCTACATCTATTTGGTCGGGTAACCACTGGTGATGAAATTTTGGTTTGTTTACCGCATCATTAGTATTCATTCCAAATTCAAGAATATCTATCAATGTTTGAAAAACACTTGTTGGGATAGTAGTTCCACCCGGAGTGCCAATCACTAAATAAGGCCGGTTATTTTTTAAAACGATTGTGGGTGTCATACTGCTAAGCATTCTTTTACCGGGAGCAATTGCATTTTTCTTATTGCCTACAGCGCCATACATATTAGGTACGCCGGGCTTTACACTAAAATCATCCATTTCATTATTTAATAAAAATCCTGCTCCGCTTACAACTGTTTTACTGCCATATCCACCATTGAGTGTTGTTGTTACGGATACTGCATTTCCTTCTTTATCAATTACACTTAGATGCGTGGTTTCTTCACTCTCCTTAATGTTCCCGGCTGTTATTTCTTTGCTGTTGCCTGCTTTGCCCGGCACATAATCTTTCATTCTGTTTGTAAGATATTTATCACTCACTAAAGTTTTTACAGGAACTCTTACAAAATCCGGATCGCCTAAAAAATTTGCCCTGTCAGCATAAGCCCTGCGTTCTATTTCTGTCATCAATTGTACAGATTGGGGAGTTTCAAATTTTAATGCTGCTACATTTTTTTTCTCTATCATCTTCATCATTTGTTCTAAAATAATTCCGCCACTGCTGGGCAATGGCATTGTTATAATCGTATTGTCTTTATAATTAAAAACGATTGGCGTTCTTGTTTTTGCTTTATATTCTTTAAGATCTTTTTCTGAAATTATACCATTTCCTTTTTTCATTTCCTGTATAATTAATCTGGCAGTTTCACCTTCATAAAAACCTTTTGCACCAAAGTCTCTTATTTTTTTTAATGTCCCGGCAAGATCTTTTTGAATTAGTGTATCGCCTGCCTTCCATAAATTATCTTTTACAAAAACAGGAGTTGTTGTATTTAGTTTTATAAAATCTTCTTTAGTTGCATTAAAACTTTTTGCCTGGGCTTCACTGATCACAAAACCTTTTTCTGCAAGATCAATAGCCGGCTGTATTAATTTTTTAAAGGAAAGCTTTGCATATTTCATGCAGGCAAATATCCCGGCAATAGTTCCCGGAACGCCTGCTGCAAGATGACCGTTTTGCGACAAGTTCATTTGAGGGTTTCCGTTTGCATCAAGATACATATCCCTTGAAGCTGCTGCCGGTGCAGTTTCTCGATAATCGATGGAAATATTTTTTCCATTATTAAGATGCACAACCATAAACCCGCCACCTCCAATATTTCCGGCACCGGGATAAACAACGGCTAAAACCAATTGTGTAGTAATGGCAGCATCTACTGCATTTCCTCCTTCTTTTAATATTTGCACACCTGCTTCACTTGCCAAAGTATGCGCAGAAACAACAGCGCCGTTTCTGCATTCAATATTCTTTTTTACATGACAATTGTAAGCATCTGTTTTTAGTTGGGAATATACTGAAGTTAATATCACCAGTAAAAATGATGTGATTGTAAATATTTTTTTAAAAGACATAAGATTCTTTATTCGAAAATACTTCTTTACACATTAATCATCAGTGGAAATTTAAATTGCAATTAAAGGTTTTTATTTAAATGGCAGCAAAGCAAAGTAACTATACATTACATTCGTAAATCAATTTGATAAAATATGCGTAAGATCTTTTTTCTGTTACTCGCTACTTGCTATTCACTGCTCGCTAATTCCCAGTCGCAAAAAACATATACATCTTCAGAAATATTATTGCAATTAAAAAAACTAAATGTACTGGGTTCTGTTTTGTATGTTGGCGCTCATCCTGATGATGAGAATAATCCATTGCTTCCGTGGCTCGCTAATGAAAAATTATATCGCACAGCTTATTTAAGTTTAACACGTGGTGATGGCGGACAAAATTTAATAGGCGATGAACAAGGTGTGGAACTGGGTTTGATAAGAACGCAGGAATTATTAGCGGCAAGAAAAGTTGATGGCGCTGAACAATATTTTACACGGGCATACGAATTTGGGTTTAGCAAAAGTTCAGAAGAAGCATTGCGTATTTGGGATAGAGAAAAAATTTTAAGCGATGTTGTTTGGGTGATACGGCAATACCAACCCGATGTTATCATAAAAAGATTTCCTCCTGATGCAAGAGCCGGACATGGCCACCACGCCGCATCTGCGATATTAGCTGATGAAGCATTTACTGCTGCTGCCGACCCTAAAAGATTTCCGGAACAATTTAAATATGGCGTAAAACCATGGCAGGCAAAAAGAATAATGTGGAACACTTTTAATTTTGGAAGCACCAATACAACCAGCGAAGACCAATTAAAAATTGATATCGGTGGGTACAATTCTTTGCTGGGAAAAAGTTATGGAGAAATGGGCGGAGATGCAAGAACAATGCATAAAAGCCAGGGCGAAGGAAGGCCAAGAAATCGAGGACAATCGATACAGTATTTTGTAACAACAGCAGGTGATAATGCAAAGACAGACCTGATGGATGGCGTTGTTACAGACTGGAAAAGAATAAACGGTGGTGATGGGATTCAATCAATGATAAATAATATTATTGGTAATTATAAAACTGATCAGCCGGAATTATCTGTGCCTGCGTTGGTGAAATTATATCAATCCATAAAAGCGCTACCGCAGAGTAACTGGACAAATAAAAAATTAAATGAAGTACAACAGATCATTGAAGAATGCAGTGCATT
>DATCOF010000164.1:0-2132 GCA_036564845.1 Chitinophagaceae bacterium
GATAAGGGCAGCCATCATTGATAAAGATCAAAATCCACATTGGCAACCACAAAAATTAGAAGATGTGAAACCAGAGATCATTGATTATTATTTCTCACCTCTGGAGAAAGAGCTTGTTTAGCAAATTAATATAACGTTTTATTGGAAATAATTAAAATATTGTTATTTCTGTCCCTATCTGATGAGAAAAAATTTGTAAGCGTTCACCTACCTAAACCTAACCTATGCCATTCTGCTATAAATTAAATAAATAGATTATAAAAAGAGTTAAAATAGCTTGACACGATTTTCATGTTTTTTTTTGAAAAGTGCATGCATCAATTAGCCTGCTTATTTTCTATTTGTAATGCAACTGCTAAGCCGTGCAGGACATTTAATTTATCTCCAGCACCACGAAGCCATCCTGCTTTTTTTATTTGGATAGCACCCTGCGTTGAAGGAAAAAAGTAGACTTTTAAACCTGTGTTATTCTATTTCCATCTTAAATGGAATGGCTGACAATCAGTGAAGCGCGAAGACATAACAAATGTACTTACAAATCTTAAGCCTGCGATAGAGGCTATAACTGATAATAATGTCAAAATAATTATCAATGCGTTAATAACAATAATCAATGAGCAACAAAAAGTAATTGAAGAACAACGTATTGAAATTGAAGATCTAAAAGAAAAACTGAATATCAATTCAGATAACTCATCCAACCCGCCTTCGACGACCCCTTTCAAGCCGGACAAGAAAAAGAAAAAAGGCAAACGTAATCGTGGCGGCCAGCCTGGTCATCCTGGAGTGACTCGCAATTTATTGCCTGAAAATAAAGTTGATCATTTTGAGAAACACCTGCCACCAGAGCAATGCTCGTGTGGTGGAAAAGTTCAAGTCACCCCTCGCTATCGCAAACATCAAGTTCATGAATTGCCACCAATTAAAATCGAAGTAACAGAGCACCAATTATTTTATGGATGCTGTGAAGAATGTAAAAAAATACATTCAGCGGAACTCCCAAGCTCGGCTCCGACAGGAATGTTAGGTATATGCTTATTAGCTCTGATTGCAACACTTGGAAGCGACTACAAAATGAGTAAGCGTGACGTTGCACGACTCTTTGCGGATCTTTTTAAATTAACAATTTGTATTGCCACTGTTAAGCGTGCTGAAGAAACGGTTAGTGCTGCACTCAAGGCTCCAGTTGAAGAAGCGAAAGCGTATGTTAAAGAAAAAAAGATTGTTAACTGTGATGAAACTAGTCATGCAGAATGTGGAAAAAGAATGTGGACATGGGTAGCTGTTGCTAACATGGTTGCTGTTTTTATGATTGCAACAACACGCTGTTCTAAAGTAGCCAAAGCATTATTAGGTGAAGGTTTTAATGGAATTTTAGGCTCAGATCGTTATTCTGCGTATTCTTGGGTATTAACTAAGTTTAGGCAAGTATGCTGGGCCCATCTCAAACGAGATTTCAAAAAAATATCTGAACGATCTGGGCAATCCAAGTGGATAGGTCTTCGATTGCTTTATTATACTCGGCTCATATTTCATCATTGGCATAAAGTTTGTGATGGAACCATGTCACGCGAAACATTTAAAATGCTGATGAGGCCTATTCGTCGCCGAGTTGAAATATTATTAATGACAGGAACTTTTGCGGAGAATTCAAAAACTAGAAATACATGTTTTCAAATTTTAAAAATTAAAGGAGCCTTATGGACTTTTATTGATGCGGTCGGTGTAGAGCCAACAAACAATATCGCTGAGCGTGTTTTACGGCAAATTGTTATCTGGCGAAAAATTTGTTTTGGTACGTGGTCATCAAACGGAACATTATATCTAGAGCGTGTGATGACTGTAGTGGCAACATGTCGTTTACAAGAACGATCTGTTTTTGGATTTTTATGTGATGTAATGCACGCGCATATTGGGGGAACAAAATTACCTTCGCTTCTACCGAGCCAATTATTAATTCAACTCAGTAAAGTTGATTTGGCTGTTGCCGCGTAAAAAAGTACCTGAACGCTTACGAATATTCTAAAGCGCTTACAGCTCCAGCTGATAAAATGTCTTTCAATTCTTGCTCCCATTCCTCAAGGTCTTCTGGCAAAATGCCATTTCTTCTGCAAAATACTGACTTATCTTCC
>DATCOF010000165.1:0-11471 GCA_036564845.1 Chitinophagaceae bacterium
TTAAGCAGGCATCGGGGTTTCACGCAAGAAAATAATGATTGTAGAAAATGCTGTAAAAACCCCGATGGGAAATAAAAGAGCCATTTTTTTGCCATCGCACTGACATCGTTACGAATGAAAAACTTATCTTAACCGACTGAAAAAAGAACTGAAATAATAAATGGAATTAAAAGAATTGAAACCAAGAAAGGCACTAAACAAAGCCTTTTTAAAAGTAAAGCCGAACAGGACTGAAATTGAAGGTTTCAAGACAAATCTTATCCAGTTACTCGACAGGACAAACGACACCGAAAGCGAAGAGTTTCACAAAAACCTTGTCATTGACTTTTTAAAGAAAACCTATTACGACCCAAACCATTTTATAAATACCAAAGGAAGAAACGACCTTGTTATTCATAATGGAAACAACGCAAGTAGTTCTGTTGGTGTAATCATTGAAGCGAAAAAGCCGACCAACAAAACAGAAATGATAACCACTAAAAAACTGAACGCTAAAGCGTTTCAGGAATTAGTGCTTTACTACTTACGAGAAAGAATAACACATAAAAATCTTGAAGTAAAATATCTTGTTGCGACCAACATAAACGAATGGTTCATTTTTGACGCTACCCTATTCGACAGGCTTTTTGCTCAAAACAAAAATCTTGTAAAACAATTCAACGACTTTGAAGGTGGCCGTTTGGCAGACACCAAAACAGATTTTTTCTACAAACAAATTGCAGAACCTTTCATTGCCGACATCAAAACTGAAATTGAATTTACATACTTCGATTTACAGGAATATCAAAAACCACTTCGCAACTCTGACAAGGCAGACGATAACAAACTCATTGCTTTATTCAAACTTCTTTCAGCGGAGCATCTTTTAAAACTGCCATTCACTAATGACAGCAACAGCCTTGACAAAAGGTTTTACACCGAGCTGCTGCATATTATCGGTTTGACAGAAACCAAAGAAGGAAGCAAAAAACTAATTGAACGAAACAAAGAAGGCCAAAGAAATTCGGGAAGCCTTCTGGAAGATGCAATTATACAGCTTGACAGCTTAGACAAAATAAACAGATTAGACCGACCGGGCCAATTTGGAAGCACTCAACAAGAACGCTTATTCAATGTAGGACTTGAATTGAGCATTACCTGGATAAATAGAATTTTGTTTCTCAAATTGTTGGAAGCTCAACTAATCACCTATCACAAAGGTGACAAATCATATTCGTTTCTAAGTTTAGACAAAATCAAAAACTATGACGACCTGAACAGTTTGTTTTTTCAGGTGTTAGCCCGCAAGTATGCCGACAGAAACCAAGATGTAAAAAAGGCATTTGAAAAAGTTCCTTACTTAAATAGTTCGCTGTTTGAGCCGACAGAAATTGAGCAAGTAACTTTATTCATCAGCAATTTGAAAGATGATAAAACAATCCCAGTTATTTCATCAACAGTTCTTAAAAACGACCAAGGCAAAAAACGAACAGGGAATTTAACAACCTTAGAATATTTATTTGATTTTCTAAACGCTTACGATTTTGCAAGCGAAGGTTCAGAAGAAATTCAAGAAGATAATAAATCACTCATTAATGCTTCGGTTCTTGGTTTAATCTTCGAGAAAATAAACGGCTACAAAGACGGTTCATTCTTCACTCCGGGTTTCATCACAATGTATATGTGCCGTGAAACTATTCGCAAATCGGTAGTTCAGAAATTCAACGAAACAAAAAAATGGAAATGCTCAACGGTTGAAGAGCTTTATGATAAAATTGAAGACCGAAAAGAAGCCAACGATATTGTAAACAGTATTAAAATTTGCGACCCAGCCGTAGGTTCGGGGCACTTTTTAGTTTCGGCACTCAATGAAATGATTGCTGTAAAAAACGACTTGAGAATATTACAAGACCGCACTGGAAAGCGACTAAAAGAATATCAAGTTGAAGTTGTGAATGATGAATTAATTGTAACAGACGAAGAAGGCGAACTTTTCGACTACAGCCCTAACAACAAAGAAAGTCAGCGAATACAAGAAACACTTTTTCATGAAAAGCAAACCATAATTGAAAACTGCCTTTTTGGTGTTGACATTAACCCGAATTCAGTAAAAATATGCCGGTTACGTTTATGGATTGAATTATTGAAAAACGCTTATTACAAGAATGCAACTGAATTAGAAACACTTCCCAATATTGACATCAATATAAAATGCGGAAACTCATTAGTTAGCCGTTTTGCCATTGATTCTGATTTGAGCCAAGCACTCAAAAAAAGTAAATGGTCAATTGATAGCTACCGAATATCTGTGGACACTTACCGCAATGCCGAAAGCAAGGAGCAGAAAAGAGAAATGGAACGACTGATTGCAGACATTAAATCGGATTTCAGGTCTGAAATATCAATGAATGACCCCAAACTAAAACGGCTTCAGAAAATTCAGTCTGAATATTTCAAACTTTATGAAGGGAAAATATTTGGCAATCAAAAAGCGGATGCTGATGAAAAAAAGAAAAACATAGATAAAATTATACGGGGAGAAAAAAAGAAGTCTTCATTAGAAAAAGAAATAGAAAGTCTTTCTGTTGAAATAAAACAAATAAAAGAAAATAAGATTTTCGAAAACGCTTTTGAATGGCGTTTTGAATTTCCCGAAGTGCTGAATGATGATGGCGATTTTATTGGCTTTGATGTGCTGATTGGTAATCCGCCTTATATACTTTCTAGAGAATCTTTCGATGACAAAACAAAAAAATATTTCTATAACAACTATAAATTGATCCATGAGAAGCCAAATCTTTACCTATTATTCATTGAAAAGTCATTTGAAATTCTTAAAGAAAAAGGACAATTTGCTTTCATAATACCTAATTCTATAACAGGAATTGAGTCTGCTTACAAAGTCAGAGAAATGTTATTAGTTCATAATCAAATAGTCTCAATTTTAAATTTACTTGGCGAAACATTTGAAGGTGTGGGTGTTGAATCATGTATTTTAACAGTGGCAAAGAATACTAACAGAGCTCCAATAAAATATTCAACTGTTAATTCTGGTAAAATCATTGAAAATTCATTCGTTTTTGTCAATCCAGAAACTTGGGAAAAGAACAGAAATTTTCTTTTTGATATATCCTCTTCCGAAGAAGATTCATCAATAATTGATAAAATTAAAACTAATTCCGAGCCTCTAACCAATCACTATGACGTTAGAGTGGGACTTCAAGCGTACGAAAAAGGGAAGGGAAAACCAAAACAGTCTACAGAGGATGTAAAGAATCACATTTTTGACTATGAATTTAAATACGATGAATCAACCTATCCATACCTCAATGGTTCAGACATTGGAAGGTACAAAACCAGCTGGTCTGGTCAATGGTTAAGGTACGGTGAATGGTTGTCTCAACCTAAGTCTTTAGAGCAGTTTTCCAAACAAAGAATATTAATTAGAGAAATTACCGGTAAGTTTCCAACTGTAATTCAAGCAATGTATATTGATGATGTTTTTTTAAATAACAAAAGCATACTTAATGTTTTGCAAAAAAACAATAAACACAATCTACATTTTCTTTTAGGGTATCTTAATTCAAAGCTAATTAGCTTTTATCATAAAAGGCAAACAGTAAAGGGCAATAGAAATCTGTTCCCAAAGATTGTTGTGAAAGATCTACAGAATTATCCGATTCCCAATAATAATGCACCTGTTAAAAAAGAAATTGAGAATTTAGTATTGGATATTTTAAGATATAAGCAGTCCAATTCGGACACTTCTGACCATGAAAATCAAATAGACCAATTAGTTTACAAACTTTACGACCTGACCGAAGAAGAAATAAAAATTATAGAAGGTGTATAAATATGGAGAATAAAATAATATTATACAGCACCTCATTAGGCAATGTAAACATAAATGTAACTTATCAAAACGAAAATTTTTGGTTGAGCCAAAAAGCCATAGCTACTTTATTTGGTGTAGAAATACCAGCAATAAGCAAACATTTGGCAAATATTTATGAAACTGGCGAATTGCAGCAACAAGCAACTATTTCCATTTTGGAAACAGTTCAACAAGAAGGTACAAGAAGTGTAAAACGAAATGTGGAATTTTACAACCTCGATGCGATTATTGCAGTAGGTTACCGGGTAAACTCTAAACAAGCCACACAATTTAGAATTTGGGCAACCAATACGCTAAAAGAATTTATTATAAAAGGCTTTGTGCTGAATGATGAAATGCTAAAAAATGGGAAACCATTTGGCAAGGACTATTTTGATGAATTGCTGGAACGTATTCGTGAAATACGAAACAGCGAACGCAGGTTGTATCAAAAATTAGGGGATGTTTTTGAACAATGCAGTGCCGATTATTCAAAAAATGCCGAAGAAACAAAACTGTTTTACAAAATGGTGCAAAATAAATTGCACTTTGCAATAACAGGAAATACCGCAGCCGAAATTATTTATAACAGAGCAGATAAGGATAAAAACTTTATGGGTTTAACCAATTGGAAAAACTCACCAGATGGAAAAATTTTAAAAAGCGATGTAAGTATTGCTAAAAATTATTTAGCTGAAAAAGAAATTGGCGATTTGAATTTATTAGTAAGTGCTTTTTTAGATTTAGCAGAGTTTCAAGCTAGAAGAAACCAACTAATGAATATGAACGATTGGCTTGAAAGAACCAATAAATTTTTAGATAGTAATAGTTTAGACGTATTACCAAATGCAGGTGCTATTTCGCATGAACAAGCAATAGAAAAAGCACATACTGAATATGAACAATTTAGAATAGAACAAGACAAAAAGTATATTTCAGATTTAGATAAAGAAATTAAAAAAATAAATAAGCAATAGACCAATTAATTTGCCAACTTTACGACCTGCCCGAAGACGAAATAAAAATTACATAAACAAACAGCAATTCCAACCCTTCGCAGTCATACACATTTGCAAGCCACACAAGCCATCGCACAGACCAAAGCTTGCAAAAGAGTATGCCAACCCAACCGCACAAGGACAGTGCAAACACGACACGACAGACCATTGACCGAAAGAAGGTCAGCTTGTAACATTGGGTTTAATAAATTGGCGGTTCAGTGGTTAAATCAAGTTCAGTTTTCCAATCAAACTTTCGTGCAGGTTGACAGTTTTGTGCTCCGAAATCGCCAACTTCCGGATGTTAGCGCAAGCGTCCGCTTGTGCTGCTATTATAAGTAGAATTGTATATTTACTTTATGAGTCGAAAATATAAATTTCATGATCAGGATAAGTTGTATTTTATTTCATTTGCCACAGTGCATTGGATAGACGTATTTGTAAGAGAAGAGTACATGAAAATAGTTCTTGACAGTTGGAAGTTTTGCCAGGAAAAGAAAGGTCTTGAAATTTACGGATGGTGCATAATGCCAAGTCATATCCATATGATAATCAGTAGCAACAAAAATAAATTAGAAGATATTGTTCGGGATATGAAAAGTTTTACATCGACAAAGTTGCGAAACACTATTCTGGAAAACATTCAGGAAAGCAGAAGAGAGTGGATGATTTGGATGATGGAAAGAGCAGGTAAAAAGAATGGAAATAATTCTGACTGGCAATTCTGGCAACAGCATAACAAACCATTAGAAATAAAAGATCAGGAAATGTTTGACAAAATGTTAGAGTACGTTCATATGAATCCTGTAATGTCTGGATTTGTAAATAATCCGGAAGATTGGAAGTATAGTAGTGCAAGAGATTTTTGCAGCTCAGAAAGCAGACTTGAGAAAGGGTTAATTGAATTGAAGTTTAGTTCCTGATTACAATGGCACAAGCGGACGCTTGCGCCAACGGGGGGATTTGGATTCGATTCATTGGCACACATGCCGAGTATGATAAAATAAATGCTAAAACAATTTAAAATGAACATTAAGCCAATTAGAACAAAAAAGGATTACGAACAAGCACTTGTCAGGCTTGAAGTGATTTTTGATTCTAAAAAAGGAACAGATAAAGGAGACGAGTTAGAAATATTGGGAATGTTAATTGAAAATTATGAAAATGAAAAATTTCCAATTGGCTTTCCTGACCCAGTAGAGGCCATTAAATTTAGAATGGAGCAACTTGGTTATAATCAAACCGATTTAGCAAATGTTGTTGGATTAAAAAGCAGAGCTAGTGAAATTCTAAATCGTAAAAGAAAACTTTCACTTGAAATGATCAGGCAAATACATGACAGACTAAATATTCCTACCGAGGTTTTAATTCAAGCTTACTAAAAGCACTTCTGCCAACAAATAAGACATCGTCGGGCATGCAGTGCCAACGATGAAGTATCATGTTGTACGGGATCGGTGATTAAATTTCAGCCTCGGTGGGTGTTCCCTTTTGAGTAACCCTAAAACTCAGTCTCGGTGGGTGTTCCTTTTTTTTCGCAAGGCCAAACTAACCACTCATAAGAGCCGCCGTCTGGTCTCTGACCAACGGCCAATCATTGTGCTGTTTCCGCCTATATTTTATGTAAAGTTTTATCATAATGGAACAAATGATTTTCAAATATTGAAACATTTTTCAAGAAATTAAATGTGGATGTAATTGAAGCAGACTTTAAAAACTTCATGATGATTAATAAATCTGATTGCGAATTCAACTAATTTCGCAATTAGAAAATGCACGGGGTGCTTTGCAAATAGTAAGGCTGAGATAATACCCGTTACCTGATCTGGATAATGCCAACGGAGGGATGCACGTAATAAAATATTCCATTTTGTACTCCATCTTTTTAGTTCGCTTACTAAGAAGGTGTATTTTTTATTAAACACCAGTAAAATGGAAATAAAAAAAAGGTCTTTTGAATTAATTCCGCAAAGCCAGCAAAACTGGCAAGGCAGGCCCGAATGGTTCTTTAACCGGGAGCATACCGACACCTACGAACAGTGGTACGAAGGCAGGTATAAAAGAGCTGAGATATGGCAGAAGAAAGTAATGGAGCAGCTTGTTTCAAAAGACAAACGTGTAAGAACCTTACTTGAATTTGGTTGTGGCACTACCCGCTTTACAAGATGGTGGAAAGAGATTGGAATAGAAGCCACTGGCGGCGACATTTCGCCGCTGATGTTATCCCAGGCAATGCATTTATTTGATGGCGACCTTGTGATGGCTGATAGTCACCACATGCCTTTTAAGGATCATACTTTTGACAGCCTTGCTTTTATTACCACCTTTGAATATTACAAAGACCCTGTAAAAGTGATCCGCGAAGCTGCCAGAGTTGCCAAATATGGTATTGCAATGGGTATGATGAACAGGAATTCACCTAAAGTAGTGAGAAGACGTTTGCAGCAAATGTTTGGTAAAAATCCGTTTTACGTTACCGCTACTTTTTATACGCCTAAAAAATTAATTGCAATAATTGATAAAGCATTAGAAGGAAGATTGTATTCTATTGAATGGACCTGTACAGGTTTACCTAAATGGTTTCCTGTTCAGCAATGGAGTTTGCCTTATGGTGATTTTTTCGGACTGTATATCAGACTAAACGATGTTGAATAAATGGAAGATAAACTTGGGAAAATAGATCACCTGCTGTTTGAAAATATCATCCGCGTAAAGTGCGGGCATACGAGAAGTGAAGTACGCATGGGGCCAAAGTTTGGGGTAGATGTTTCTGTTATTGATCTACCCCTGGGTATGGCCTTAGCTGCTACCAGTGACCCTTTATCACTTATTCCTTTTTTAGGTTTAGAAGAGTCCGCATGGCTATCGGTACACCTGATGACTAATGATATGGCAACTACAGGATTTGCTCCAATGTACGGGCAATTTGTTTTAAACCTTCCACCAACATTTTCTAAAACAGATTTTAGCACATACTGGAATTATATTCATAAGTTTTGCAGTGAAATTGGAATTGCAATTACTGGGGGACATACCGGTTTTATTGAAGGACAAAATTCTACTATTGCAGGCGGCGCAACTTTTTTTACGATTGCTCAGCAATCGCAAATACTAACTTCATCAAATGCAAATGCAGGTGATGTTATTTTAGTAACTAAACAATGTGCAATCTCTTCTACTTCTATACTCGCAATGTGCTTTCCTGCAACCATAAAAAATAAACTGGGAAATGAAACGTATAACAAAGCTGTTGAAATGTTTTATGAAACATCTTCCCTAAAAGATGCTTTAACTGCAGTGGGTACAACTACACGTTATGATGATGTAACAGCCATGCATGATGTTACAGAAGGCGGAGTATTGGGAGCCATATATGAATTGGCTTTTGCTTCTGACAACGGAGCTGTTATTTACAATGAAAATATTCCAATTGGAAATATTCAGCAACAGGTTTGTTCTTTATTTTCTATTGACCCCAGGTACTGTGTAGGCGCAGGTTCTATGATTGTTACATGTAAGAAAGATAAGGCAGCAGTTATTATTGAGCGGCTCGATAAAGAGAACATAGCCTGCTGTATAGTTGGCGAAATAAAAGAAAAGGGATACGGCATTAAGCTGGAGAAAAATGGAAAAGAAAACGATCTTATTTATATGGAAGGAGACCCATATTGGGCTGCATTTTTTAATGCTTATAAAGAAGGATGGAAATAAAAAAACAAATAAATCCGGGAGTGTATTTGGTGGTTGATCCATCTTTGGATAAAACTATTTTGCTGCATAAGCTAAACATTGTTTTGCAGGAAATAATTGTTGCAGTGCAGCTATGGGATAATTTTTTGCCAGGGGAAAATAACTTTGAACTGGTACAAAGTATTACTGCACTTTGCCACAAAAATAATGTTCCGGTACTCATCAACAATAAATGGGAATGGATAAATGAAACCGATTTGGATGGTGTTCACTTTGATAATATCCCCAATAATTTTGAGCATATCAAAAAAAAAGTAAAAAAAGAATTCATTACCGGCTTAACCTGTAATAACGATCTATCGGTTTTGCATTGGGCAAACAAAAATCAAATAGACTATATTTCTTTTTGTTCCATTTTTCCATCATCTACCAGTAACAGTTGTGATCTGGTAAAGTTTGAAACTATTAAGGAAGCAAAGACACTAACAGCAATGCCCATTTTTTTGGCGGGTGGCATAAAACCCGGCAACATTGCACAACTGAATGAGCTGTCTTTTGATGGGATAGCAGTAATATCAGGCATAATGAGTTCGGATAACCCAGATGAATCCATTAAAGAATATTTTAAAAAATTAAGTTTAAATAAAAGATGACACCAGAAACAATTAAAAAATTATGTTGCTCTTTTGATAAGACAGATCTACAGCTCACCATTATTAGCCAAACCATTGATGGAAATATTGAAGAAGGATATTTTGTATGCAATAAATGTAATCGGCTTTATCCGATTGTAAAAGGAATTCCTATTATGAGCCCGGATGAATACCGTGAGTTTAAATTAGAACAATCTTTACTCAACAGATGGCAACAATACCTGAAAGGCATGACTGTTGAAAATTTTCGTCTGGTTGAGCAACTGAGCGAAGACAATAAATAGCACAAACTAATGAACCTTGCGCTATGCAAGACACTGATGTGAATTGACTTAAGATAAAATAATTCTTCCTTTAGGATTATCTCCATGCCCTGCTCTGCTACAAGCTATCACTAGAAAACACGGCTTGGAATTAACTAATCATCCACAACCTCATCATTTAAATTCCATTCCCAAATTGTACATAATAAAACTCCAGATGTCAGAAGCTTCATCAATTTGTTTGCTTGTTGGTTTTCCGCCGCCATGTCCGGCTTTGGTTTCAATGCGTATCAATGTTGGATTGGTACCGGCGTTATCTTCCTGCAAAGTGGCAGCAAACTTAAAGCTGTGTGCAGGCACTACCCTGTCGTCGTGATCGGCAGTGGTAACAAGGGTTGCAGGATAAACAACTCCCTTTCTTAAATTATGCAGCGGAGAATATTTTATAAGGTTTTTAAAATCTTCTTCCTTATCACTTCTTCCATATTCGGTTGCCCATGCATGCCCGATGGTGAAAGTATGATAACGCAACATATCCATAACACCCACCTGCGGAATGGCAACTTTAAAAAGATCGGGCCGCTGTGTCATGATAGCACCTATCAACAAACCACCGTTACTGCCGCCACGCATGGCAAGCTTTTGCGGGTTGGTATATTTTGTACGGATAAGAAATTCTGCTGCGCCAATAAAATCATTAAAAACATTTTGTTTGTTTTGCAGCATACCTGCTTTATGCCATGCTTCGCCATATTCATTTCCACCACGAAGATTTACCAACACATATACTCCACCCTGCTCTAAAAAAAATGCATTGGAAATACTAAAGCCCGGCGTTGACGGAATATTAAATCCCCCATAACCTGTAACTAAGGTGGGGTTATTGCCATCCAGTTTCAATCCCTTTTTGTAAGTGATGAACATGGGCACTTTGGCTCCGTCCTTACTGGTAAAAAATGATTGCACGGTGATATAATTATCAGCATTTATTTTTGCTTCGGCCCTGCGGAATAATTCAGTTTCTCCGCTGCTGATGGTGTAATGAAAAATAGCGGGCGGATAATTAAAAGAAGCATAGCTGTAAAATAATTCATTGTCTTCATGATTACCGTCAAACCCGCCTGCAGTGCCTATCCCCGGCAATTTGATCTCTCTTTCAAGAACGCCTTTGTAATTGGTTTGATATACCCTGCTGCTGGCGTCTTCAAGGTAAGTCAGAAATAATTTTCCACCTGCGTTGCCAACATTCTGCAACAACTTTGTTCTTGTTGGTATGATGGTTTGCCAGTTTTCTTTTGATGGATTTTTAAGGTCGATCGAAATAACTTTATAATTTGGCGCATCATCATTTGTTCGCACTAACATCCTGTCGCCATCATTATCAATTGTGTTGGCGTTTGTATCAAATCCTTTTACCAAAAGAATAAAATTACTGTTCGGATTTTTCATATCCTTTACCCATATCTGCGAACCGCTTGTACCTTCTGACTGGTGTATGATAAGAAATCTTTCATCTTCAGTAAGTCCGCCACCAACACTTCTTAATGGATGCTCTTTATCTTCATAAATTAAAACGTCATCACTTTGCGGCGTTCCCAGTTTATGATAAAATAATTTTTGATCCTCGTTTTGATTCATCATCTTTTTTGATTCATCTGCCTGCGGATAACGGCTGTAATAAAAACCATCGTCACCCTTCCATGACAGGCCACTGAATTTTATCCATTGAATTTTATCATTCAATAATTTTTTTGTTACAATATCCATTACATAAGCTTCCTGCCAGTCGCTGCCGGCCTGCGCTATCATATACGCTGCATATTTTTTACTTTTTGTAAATGAAGGCGTACTTACTGCAGCAGTACCATCTTTGCTCATTGTGTTTGGATCAATAAAAACTTCCGGCGTTCCATTCAATCCCACCTGGCGATAGAGAATACTTTGGTTTTGTAATCCGTCATTTTTATAATAATAATAATATTGTCCTTCTTTAAATGGCGACGTGTATTTAGGA
>DATCOF010000166.1:0-2146 GCA_036564845.1 Chitinophagaceae bacterium
AGAAAATATCCTTCTCCAGCCGATGAGTTTTTTAGTGTCTATACTTTCGTGAACTTCACTTAGCGATGTATCATTTGGTGTTCTGTTAATCATGATATACAAATATATTTTTTGCCACCTGCTCACTGATGATGCAGGCAGATTGCTTAGCTAATTTTATTTCTAATGAATTATCAAAGCTGAATACCTTATTAATTTTTATTTGAGACCCGATGCCAATGCCGTAGTGCTTAAGCATTTCAAGCATTTGGGGAGATTGATTTCCTACTGAACTTACAATGCTGGTTTTTTTTAAGGGCAGCTTAAATAAATTTATTTGTTTGATGATAGGGATTTTTCCATTTACATCCGGGATAGGATCGCCGTGAGGATCTATTTTTGGGTTGCCTAAATAAGTATCTAATTTTTTTATTAACTCCATGCTGCTTACATGTTCCAGTTCTTCAGCAATGATGTGCACTTTGTCCCAGTCGAAGCCAAGCTTGGATACTAAAAAAAATTCCCAAAGGCGATGGCGGCGGATAATGCTTAATGCAGTCTGCGTTCCTTTCTCATTTAACTTAAAGCCATAGTACCGCTCATATTGAATAAGTTTTTTCGTCTTTAATTTTTTAAGCATATCAGTTACTGATGCTGCTTTTGTGTTCAACTGCTTTGCAAGTGCATTGGTATTTACTACAGAACCGGCCGAAGTATCAGCCGCCAACTGGAGATGATAAATACTCTTTATATAATTTTCTTCGCTGGTAGACAAGTTCATAATACCTAAAAATAAATTTAGACAAACCTAAAAATTTATGACCATATAAAAAAATGAATTTTAAGTAGCAAAAATTAGTCTGTATAAAGAATATTTTTTAAGTTGTATAACCATTACCAAAAACACAGCTATGCAAACTGTAACAGTTCAATCACTGCAAAAAAATTACAGGATTCAATCTATTGATCTGTTGAGAGGTTTAGTAATGATCATCATGGCGCTGGATCATACCCGTGATTTTTTTCATTCTTCTGCACAATTATACGATCCGCTCGATTTCTCTCATACAAGCACTCCTATATTTCTTACAAGATGGATAACACATTATTGTGCTCCTGTTTTTGTTTTTCTTGCAGGTACTTCTGCATGGTTAACGGGAGTTAGAAAGGGTAAAAAAGTATTGTCTAAATTTTTATTTACCCGTGGCTTGTGGCTTTTGTTTGTTGAAATAATAGTAATCAATTTTGCATTTTCATTTGACATACATTTTAGTGTCATCGGCCTGCAAACTATATGGGCATTGGGTATCAGCATGATGGTATTATCTTTTTTAATTTTTTTTCCAAAACGAATATTGCTTGTGTTATCCTTACTCATTATTGGATGTCATAATTTATTAGATACTGTTCATGTGCCGGGAAACGGCATAGAAGCATTAGGATGGTCAATGCTGCATGAGCCACATTTTTTTCCTTTTCATCCTATTCAGATATTTGTTCTTTACCCTGTTTTACCATGGACAGGAGTGATGGCTGCAGGTTATTGCTTTGGTGAATTATATACAAGGTTTACCATTGAAAAAAGAAAGAAGATCCTGATCACACTCGGCTCGGTATGTATTCTTCTTTTTATAATTATCAGGTTCACCAATTGGTATGGCGATGCAAGTAATTGGGGAAAACAACAAATTCCCATTTTTACATTTCTATCTTTTATAAATACAACTAAATATCCGCCATCGTTATTATACATTTTAATGACGATTGGGCCCGCAATGCTTTTTCTTGCGTTTACAGAAAAGCCTTTACGCAGATTGGGGAATATTATTGTGATCTATGGCAAGGTGCCGATGTTTTATTACATTCTTCATTTTTATTTGATCCATATTGCTTCTGTTATTGCTGCAATGCTTAGTGGTTTTTCGATGAATGATATTTTAAAAGGCGGACCCGTTAATCCTTTACAGGGCTTTGGTTTCAGGCTGTGGGTTGTATATCTTATATGGATTTCAATAGTTGCTTTATTATACCAATATGAATAAATAATTAGTCCAATATTTGTTTATTGGATTTTTTTGTCTATCTTTGGACTAAATAATATATCACTATATGTCATCGCCAAAACAAATAAAAATAGAAGAAAGCATTGGCCAATTACGCAAACTTC
>DATCOF010000167.1:0-6375 GCA_036564845.1 Chitinophagaceae bacterium
TATCTACACATTGCAAACAAAAAAAGACAGTGTTTATAAATTGGTTGTAGAGTATTGGCAGGGAGAAGGAAAATCCAATGTAAGATTGAGAGCAGGAAATTTTCAAAAGACGGATTTTAATGCACTTATTAATCGTGTAAAAGATGCAGATGCAATTATTTTCGTAGGCGGCATTTCACCGCAACTGGAAGGTGAAGAAATGAAAGTGAACTTTCCCGGATTTAATGGCGGAGACCGAACTTCTATTTTATTACCGGCTGTTCAAACAGAATTAATGAAAGCATTACAATCAACGGGCAAACCTGTTGTGTTTGTGATGATGACCGGCAGTGCAATTGCAATGCCATGGGAAGTAAAAAATGTTCCTGCAATTGTGAACGCATGGTACGGCGGGCAATCAGCAGGCACAGCATTGGCGGATGTTTTGTTCGGAGATTATAATCCTGCCGGTCGTTTGCCGGTAACATTTTATAAGAGTGATACAGACATTCCTGATTTTAATGATTATTCAATGGCGAACCGCACCTATCGCTATTTTAAAGGCGAAGCTCAATATGGTTTTGGGTATGGATTGAGTTACACAAATTTTAAATACGATCAGTTGAAACTGCCTACTATGGCTCATCCAGAACAAACTCTTCCTGTAAGTATAAGAGTTACCAACACAGGAAAAATAGATGGTGAAGAAGTAATTGAATTATATGTGTCTTCACAAAATAAAAATATTCAAGCACCAATAAGATCATTAAAAGGTTTTAAAAGAATATTTTTAAAAGCCGGTGAAAGTAAAATTGTTGAATTTAAATTAACGCTGGATGATCTTTCAACAATGGATGATTCAGGTAAGCCAAAACTTCTTCCCGGGAAAATATTAATTAGTGTTGGCGGTTCTCAACCGGATGAAAAAAGTATTACAGCTAAAAAAACGGTACAAGGATTTTTAAATTAGATTTACAAAAAGAAAGAGAGATATGAAATACCGCTCATTTAAAGGAACAGAGATTTCTGAAGTTGGATTAGGTACATGGCAACTGGGTAGCGCTGACTGGGGCAACGTTTCAGACGAAGATGCATTCAACATTTTAAATGCCTATACAGAAGTTGGCGGAAATTTTATTGACACTGCCGATGTGTATGGAATGGGAAATAGCGAAAAAGCAATTGGCAGATTTTTAAAAACAGAGCCAAAAGAAATTTATGTCGCATCAAAACTGGGAAGAAGAAGTGATGGCAAATTTGGCTGGCCACAAAACTTTACCTACCTGGCAATGCATAAGCAGGTTGTAAGCACTTTAAGAAACCTTGATGTTTCAGAATTATTTTTAGAACAGCTTCATTGCATTCCTATCCAGGAATTAAAAAATGGTGAAGTGTTTGATCATTTAAGAAAACTACAGGATGAAAAATTAATAAGGCATTGGGGTGTAAGTGTTGAAACAAGTGAAGAAGCTTTGATCTGCCTGGAACAGGAAGGCATTGCTTCGTTACAAATGATTTTTAATCTTTTTCGCCAGCATGTGGCTGACGAAATCTTTGCAAAAGCAAAAGAAAAAGATGTAGCAATTATTGTTCGTGTACCGCTTGCAAGCGGATTACTCACAGGAAAATTTAATGAGCAAACAACTTTCGCAGCAAATGATCACAGAAATTACAATGCGAATGGAGAAGCTTTTAACAGCGGTGAAACCTTCTCTGGCATTGAGTTTAACAAAGGTGTCGGATTCTCTCATGAGATTGCAAAACTATTACCTGATGAACGAATTGCGCAATGGTCCATCCGATGGATATTGGATCATCCTGAAATAACAACAGTTATTCCCGGCGCTTCAAAAATTTCACAGGTTGAAAGTAATGTTGAAGCTTCTGATCTTCCTTCTTTATCAAATGATGTTCATACAAAATTGCGTGAGTTGTATGATGAAAAAATAAAACCTGCTATTCGTGGACATTATTAATGGAGCTAAATACTTATGAAGAAAATTTTCTTTGCAATACAATTGCTTTTTACTCTGAGTGCTTTTAGTCAACACAAAAGTGAATACACAAATCCAATTCTTGCAGGCTTCTATCCTGATCCCAGTATTTGCAAAACCGGTGATGATTATTATTTGGTTACTTCAACATTTGCATACTTTCCGGGGCTTCCAATCTTTCACAGCAAAGACCTTGTAAACTGGCAGCAGATTGGATCTGCAATGGATCGTCCTGAGCAACTTGATCTTGAAGGCGCTGGTGTTTCAAGAGGATTGTTTGCACCTACCATTCGTTTTCACAAAGGGCTTTATTACATTGTTTGCACACTAATTGATAAAGGCGGCAACTTTATTATCACTGCAAAAGCCCCTGCAGGACCATGGAGCAGCCCAACATGGATAAAAGAAATTGATGGCATAGATCCTTCTATATTTTTTGATGATGATGATAATAAAGGTTATATCGTTTACAACAGCATTCCGCCCAACAACAAATCTTTGTATGACGGTCACAGAACGATCAGGATAAGAGAATTTAATTACACTGATATGAAACCTGTTAGAGAAGAAAAATTATTGATTAATGGTGGAACAGATATTTCAAAAAAACCTGTTTGGATTGAAGCTCCGCACATTTTAAAAAAAGATGGATACTATTATTTGATCTGTGCTGAAGGTGGAACCGGCGATAATCATTCCGAAGTTGTTTTCAGAAGTACAAATGTTTTAGGTCCATATATTTCATTTGAAAAAAATCCTATTCTTACGCAAAGAGATCTTGACATTAAAAGATCAAATCCAATTACAACTACTGGCCATGCAGATCTTGTACAAACAAATGAAGGAAAGTGGTACGCTGTGTTTCTTGCATGCAGGCCTTACGAAGAAAATTATTACAATACCGGGAGAGAAACTTTTATGACGCCGGTTGAGTGGAAAGATGGATGGCCATTGATCAACCCGGGATTTAAAGAAGTTCAACATCATTATCCTTTTCCTTCATCAACAAAAAATTATACTCCGCGATACACAAGTAATTTTTTATATCGCGATGATTTTAAAAATAACAAGCTTGATCATGAATGGGAATTTTTACGAACTCCAAAAGAAAAATGGTACAACCTTTCTAAACAAAATGGTTTAATGATGCAGGTTTTACCACAAACCTGTTCAGGCAAAAGTAACCCTGCATTTCTCGGCCATCGCCAGCAACATCTTAAAGGTTATGCAAGTACTTTTCTAAATTTTTCCGCAGCAGCATCAAATGAAAAAGCAGGCATGTTGATTTTTCAAAATGAAGACCATTTTTATTTTTTATGCAAATCAGTGGAAGACAATAAACCTGTTGTACAATTATACAGATCAGTTGCAGACAGCATTGGAAAACTGGAATTGATCATATCACAAAAAATATCAGCCAATCACAATCTCAATTTAAAAATTGAGGCGAACGGAAATACTTATTCTTTTTATTATTCTGAAAATGGAAAATGGAAATTGTTACATGCAAATCTTGATGCAAAATTTTTAAGCACCAAAGTTGCCGGAGGTTTTGTGGGAAGTATGTATGCGTTGTATGCAACATCCAATGAAAAAGCAAGTGCATCAAAAGCAAACTTTACCTGGTTTGAATGCAAGGGGAATGATTAAAGTAATAGAAGTAAATCTTAATTACACTCCCATATAATTTTAGTAAATTTGCTGTTGGTTAAAATTTATTTTTAACACGGGGCCGACCGGTTTTGACAGCATAGTTCTTTGTAAGTGTAAGCATGTAGTGCGTTGCGTAGTCAGCACTTAAATCTTAATACGAAAACTTCAAATGGCAATACTCAGTATGCCATGGCTGCTTAGTCGATAGACTAGTAACCATTAGGGCCGATGAGCGGGCTTGCCTGTTGCCATGCTCTTCCGCCGACTCAAAACAAAAACGGGATGCTGTAACCAAAGGCTGTGATGGTTACTTAAGAATATTCAGCTAAGGATCTGGTTGGTTAGTTTTGCTCCTGCCTTTTCCCTACAAACAATGCAAAAATAAACATGTAGAAAGCTTATGGCGGATATGTTTGGACCAGGGTTCGACTCCCTGCGGCTCCACAACAGAGGGACTTTCAAATGATTGTCCCTTTTTTTTGTATTTATTTTTACTAATTCATACCATAAAAATTACATGGAGCCATTTGAATTTTACCAAATAAGAATTGATAGTTTACAACAACAATTAAAAAAACTTCAACAAAAAAAATCTGCCTTTGGTTGGTTGCGCTTTGGTTCCATCGCAGGGATAATTGCAGCATTTTATTTTTTATACTCATTGGGCATCTTGTATGTTATCATCGTAAGTGTTGTGTTATTAATAATTTTTACAAGACTCCTTCTTGCTGATCTTAAAAATAAATCAGCTATTGCTCACACCGGTTATTTATTAAAGATCAATACTGATGAAATAAAAATTCTTTCAGGAGATTATCATGGTTTTCCTGATGGCAACGAACATATTCCTGAAGATCATTTGTATGCAAATGACCTGGATATTTTTGGTAAGGCTTCTTTATTTCAATACATCAACCGCACAACTTCTGAAATGGGCAGCAGTAAACTGGCTGAATATTTACAAACGCCTGCAGCGCCGGATATTATTTTGCAAAGACAAACAGCCATAAAAGAATTGTCAAAAAAAATTGAATGGATACAGGATCTGCAGGCGAAAGGAAAAGAAAAAGGAATTACTTTTTCCACAAAAAAAAGATTGGAGAACTGGATATCAGAGCCTCTTATTTTTTCAAAATTTAAATCTTGGAAATGGCTGCGTTATTTATTACCCGCAATTATCGTCAGTGTTGTTACGCTGTATATTTTTGACCATGTATCATCACCAATATTTTATTCTTCATTATTACTATTTGCTGTGATAGCATTTCAAATCAACAGAGTTGTTGCACCTATTCATGAAAGATTGTCAAAGATCACTGAAGAACTTACCATACTTTCCAATAGCGTTGTACATATTGAGAGCGCAGTATTTGAAAGTGATCTTCTGAAAGAATTGCAATCAGCTTTTCGTGTTCAGAATAAAAATGTATCACAGGATATTATCAGGCTGAGAAAATTACTTGACAGGCTTGACCTGAGATATAATATTGTTCTATCTGCGCCCTTAAATATCCTGCTGCTTTGGAACCTTCAACAAATGCTCGACCTTGAAAAATGGAAAAGTGATCAACAAAAAAATATCAATACATGGTTTGACACCTTAGCACAAATGGAAGCGTTAAACAGTTTAGCTGTGCTTCATTTTAATGAACCGCAATGGGTTTTTCCAACTATAGTTCCTGGATATTTTTTTATAGAAGGAAAGGAGATCGGGCATCCGCTTATATCAAAAGTGAAACGTGTAAATAATGATATTGAAATTACACATGACGGGGAACTTATGCTGGTAACCGGTAGTAACATGGCCGGCAAAAGCACTTACTTGCGCAGCATAGGTGTAAATGTTGTTTTAGCAATGGCAGGCGCACCTGTTTGCGCAAAAACTTTTAAAGTTTCACATGTGCAAATTATCAGCAGCATGCGTATCACAGATAATCTTGCTGAAAGTACATCCACATTTTATGCTGAACTAAAAAAATTAAAAACCATTATTGAAAAAGTAAATAATAAAGAAAAGGTTTTTATTTTATTGGATGAGATATTAAGAGGAACAAATTCACTTGACCGACACACAGGTTCTGTGGCTTTAGTAAAGCAACTAATAAAACATCATGCCGCTGCAATAATAGCAACGCATGATCTTGAACTTGCAAAATTAAAAGATAAGTTTCCCGGAAATATTCTTAATTATCATTTTGATGTGCAGGTAAGCAATGATGAATTGTTTTTTGATTACCGCCTGAAACCCGGTGTGTGCACAAGTTTGAATGCATCTATATTAATGAGGAAGATCGGAATAGATTTGTAAGTTTTACGTTATAAGTTTTAAGTAAAAAATCTCTTAACTTAAAACATACAATTTATGACTTACAACTTTTAATGTCCCCTGCCCCATCCAAACCAATCGTTCCCGTTTGCAAAGATCAATAATGAAAATAAAAGTACCATGCCGGCAATTTGCGCATACTCTAAAAATTTATCGCTTGGTTTGCGGCCTGTTATCATTTCGATCAATGTAAAAAGAACATGACCTCCGTCCAACGCAGGAATCGGTAACATATTCATAAAGGCAAGTACAATTGAAAAGAATGCAGTGATATTCCAGAATACTTCCCAGTTCCATTCATTTTTCGGGAAGATGGATGCCATTGCTTTAAAACCTCCAAGCCCTTTATAGGCACCGGTTTTAGGATTCAGTATCAATTTAAATTGTTGAATATAGAAATCTAATTTCTCTCCTGCTTTTTTT
>DATCOF010000168.1:0-2829 GCA_036564845.1 Chitinophagaceae bacterium
AGCCTCCGAAGAAGGAGGCTTATATAAATATTATTGGAATATTAATTTCTCACCGGCTTTCCACCTTTCAAAACACTTTGAATTCTTTCAAGCGTTTTCTTTTCACCACACAAACTTAAAAAAGCTGCTCTTTCAAGATCAAGAAGATATTGCTCACTTACCACTGTTGGTTCACTAAGATCGCCGCCACACATTACGTACGCAAGCTTCTTTGCAATTTTTACGTCATGCTCTGTAATGTAGTTGCCACGCCACATTCCGTTGATGCCTGCATACAACATTCCTAATCCTGACTGGCCTAAAACTTTTATGTCAGTTCGTTGAACAGGCATTGTATAGCCTGCATCATACATTTCAATAACACTTTGTTTTGCATCAGCAATTCTCCTGTCCTGGTTCATGCTTACTTCATCATGGCCTTTTCTTAAAATACCAAGATCGTATGCTTCAAATGCAGATGTGGAAACTTTTGCTGTGCCGATTGTAAGAAACCGATTTTGCAAAGTGATCGTTTCCGGTTCACCGGGATGCATTTCATCAGCGGCTCTTAATGCGAATTCTTTTGTTCCGCCGCCGCCTGGAATAAGCCCAACGCCTAACTCTACAAGCCCGATGTAACTTTCTGCAGCTGCATGAACTTTATCGCTGTGCAAACTCATTTCACATGCGCCACCTAATGTTAATCCGTGGGGAGCAACAACAACAGGGATAGAAGAATATCTTACCCTCATCATTGTATTTTGAAACATGCGGATCGCCATATCAAGTTCATCATATTCCTGTTCGGCAGCAAGCATAAATATCATTCCCACATTGGCACCTGCGCTAAATTGCGGGCCTTCATTCGCAATTACCAATCCTTTATATTTTTCTTCTGCAAGAGAAATTGATTTATTAATTCCTTCCAAAACTTCACCGCCGATGCTTCCCATTTTTGTGTACCACTCTAATCCTAAAACATCATTTCCAAGATCATACAATTTGCAGGCACTATTCTGCCAAACGATCTTGTCTGCATTATTGCTCATAACAATAAATGCTTCACCACCCGGAGTTGCTTTATAAGTTTGAGAAGGAATATCGTAATACAATTTTTTCCCATTCTCAATTTTATAGAAAGAAGTGGAACCATTTGCCAGCATATCTTTTACCCATTTTGCTACAGTAAAACCTGCGGCCTTCATAGCTTCTACAGTTTTGGCAACGCCAAGAACATCCCATGTTTCAAAGGCACCTATCTCCCAGCCGAAACCTGCTTTCATCGCATCATCAATGCGGTACACCTCATCACTTATTTCAGGGATTCTATTGGAGATATAAGAGAATAAACTATAATGGAATTGGCGATAAAATTCTCCTGCTTTATCCTGTCCTGCTGATAATGTTTTTATTCTTTGTTTAAGATCTTCAATAGGTTTTGCCGCTTCAACAGTTGCAAATTTCGGTTTACTTCTCGGGCCATATTCCATGGTCTTCAGATCAAGAACATGAATTTCTTTTTCACCTTTATCACTTTTCTTCTTGATAAAAAACCCCTGCCCTGTTTTATCTCCCAGCCAGTTTTTTTCAACAATGTCTCCTAACCAATTAGGAAGGCTAAAAGCTGCTTTCGCTTCATCATTCGGACAATTATCAGCAACACCTCTGGCAACTTTTACCAGCGTATCAATTCCTACAACATCAGCAGTACGAAATGTGGCAGATTTAGGGCGGCCAATTATTGGACCAGTCAATGCATCAACTTCATCAACATTTAACCCGATCTTATCCATTAAATTAAAAATAGACATGATGCTGAAAACCCCGATACGATTGGCTATAAAGGCAGGCGTATCTTTTGCAAGCACAGTAGTTTTTCCTAAATAGAGATCACCATAGTGCATTAAAAAATCAACCACATCAGGATCAGTATATTTTGTAGGAATTATTTCGAGCAGGCGCAAATATCTCGGCGGATTAAAAAAATGTGTACCGCAAAAATGTTTTTTAAAATCATCACTTCTGCCTTCCGCCATCATGTGGATGGGAATGCCTGAAGTATTTGAAGTGATAAGCGTTCCGGGTTTTCTGTATTTTTCAACCTCAGTAAAAACAGATTGTTTGATATCCAATCTTTCTATCACAACTTCTATCACCCAATCACAATCGGCAATGTCTTTCATGTTATCTGTAAAGTTGCCTGTCTTAATATTTTTTACAACATCTTTTGTAAAAACCGGAGAAGGATTACTTTTTAAAGCAGCAGCCAAAGCATCATTCACAATTTTATTATTACCCTTTGCATCAGTAGCATCTTTGGGGGCAATATCCAATAATAAAACCTGAAGCCCGATACCAGCAAAGTGACACGCAATGCGGCTTCCCATTACTCCACTTCCTAACACTGCAACTTTTTTTATTTTACGGTTAAACATATTTTTAAATTAGTTAGTTAAACAACTATTGAACTGTGAAAGTAAGAATTATTTAGGTAGCTTAAAGTAAAAAAGCACTGAAAAACCCCCGTGCTTTAAAATATTTTACCGGCTATTAACTTACGCCACTTCCTGCATCAATCAATGTATCAGGGCTTACAAAATAAAGTTTGCCCTCTTTATCTTCCGCCATTAAGATCATACCATTGCTTTCTATCCCACGCATTTTTCTTGGCGCAAGATTAGCAACAACAACAACCTGTTTGCCTACGATATCTTCAGGCTTAAAATGCAATGCAATTCCTGAAACAACAATTCTTTTTTCAAAACCCATATCCACTTCAAGCTTTAAAAGCTTATCGGCTTTCTCAACTTTTTCTGCAGATAAAATTGTTCCTACTTTAAGATCGAGCTT
>DATCOF010000169.1:0-2102 GCA_036564845.1 Chitinophagaceae bacterium
AAAAAAAAGCTTACCACATTTTTTCAGATACAATTTATTCCGTTGCTTCCTTGCCTTGGTTGACAAAAGTCGGTGAGAGTTCCATAATAAATTTTTAAACATTTAAATGATCAAATTATGGAAACTTTAATGAATCAACCAACATGGAATCAGGTCTCAGAAATTGATTTGATTTACCGGTCAAAAGTGAAAGCTTCTGAAAGACCGCAGATCAAAACTTCCAAAGATGCCGCAGATCTTTTAAGACATTTATGGAGTGAAGATAAAATTGATTTTGTAGAACAATTCAAAGTATTATTTTTAAACAGAGCCAACAAAGTTTTGGGGATTTTTGAAGTGTCGACCGGAGGCATTACCGGAACTGTTGCAGACCCCAGGCTGATATTTGTTGCTGCACTAAAAATGAATTGTACCGGAATTTTAATAAGTCATAATCACCCATCCGGGAATTTGAAACCAAGTAAACCTGATGAAGACTTAACACTGAAAATTAAACAGGCTGGTTTGTTCCTGGACATCAAACTTCTTGATCACATAATTGTTACCGGTGAAGGCTATTACAGCTTCGCTGATGAAGGGCTAATCTAGCCCTTTTTTATTTCAGAGCATAATTTTAACCCGTTTGAATATCGAACATCTTGTTTGATATTTTATTTCTCAGGAGCTTCGCATTATGAAATTTGGAAAACTTTAGGTTGCTAAATCTGCAACCGGCAAGATGTACAATTGTCTGACAACAATTGAAATCTTGCCCTTTCACTCCGGAGTCGTTTCGGGGGAATGCATCAGATTTTTTTAATTGGAAACTGATAATGTGAAGAGTGAATTATGAAGAGAGATAAATTATCAAGGCACACCTGCAGGGTAACGGTACGATACAAACCGGAAGAATTAAAACAGGTTAACAAGGCATTTAAAAATTCCACCTGCACCAAAATAAGTGAGTATATCCGCAAAGCATCACTTGGCAAACCAATCGTTATTACTTACCGCAATCAGTCAGCAGATGATTTTTTGTCCGAGATGATTCAGCTAAAAAATGAGTTGAATGCTATCGGCAATAACTTCAATCAAACAGTAAAAAAACTGCACACACTTGATCATTTGCCTGAGTTTAAATCATGGATAATTATGACTGAATCCGGCAGGCAATTACTGGTCAAAAAAATAGAAGAGATCAAAGAAAAGACAAACCAAATATATCAGCAATGGTTGCAAAAATAACAGTGCCCCATAGTATTACAAGAGCATTAAATTATAACGAAAAAAAGATGAAGGAAGGGAAGGCTGAATGCATTCATGCACACAATTACTTAAAGGATGCCGGGCTATTAAATTATTATGAAAAACTGCAAGGGTTTCAGCAATTAATCAGTTTAAATGACCGGGTAAATACTAACACTATACACATCTCTTTGAACTTTGATATTACTGAAAAATTAGAAAAAGAAAAGCTTACAGAAATTGCCGTTCTCTACATGCAGAAAATTGGTTTTGGTGAGCAACCTTTTTTAGTTTACGAGCATAAAGATGCAGGACATCCACACATACATATTATTTCTACAAACATTAAGAAAGATGGTAAAAGAATTTCAATTCACAACATAGGACGTAATCAATCTACACAGGCCAGAAAAGAAATCGAAAACATTTATCAATTGGTAAAAGCGGAAAATCATAAGCAAAAAAAACACGAAGAAATCAGGCCACTATCGCTGCAAAAAGTGTTGTACGGAAAGGCAGAAACCAAACAGGGTATTACGAATGTTTTGAATGAAATTATCAGCAAATATAAATACACTTCCCTTGCAGAATTAAATGCAATTCTAAAACTTTATAATGTTATTGCAGACAGGGGAAGTGAGCAGGGAATAATTTATAAAAAGCGTGGATTGGTTTACAGAGTATTGGATGAAAAAGGAAATAAGATCGGCGTTCCGATTAAAGCAAGTTCTATTTACAACAAGCCTACATTAAAATTTCTTGAACAAAAATTTATTATCAATGAATCATTGCGGCAGCCTGATAAGAAAAAATTAAAAACTTCTATTGACTGGATCATGGTGAAGCCCCCGAAAAGTTTACAACAATTTAAAGAAGCA
>DATCOF010000170.1:0-3569 GCA_036564845.1 Chitinophagaceae bacterium
ATATAATTTTTAATATTCATCCAAAAAGCAATAAACAAATAAAATATAACAGGTGAGCCAAAAGTTAGAAAGGAAATATAAATAAAATACTTTCTTATCACAGAAGTAGCAATACCCATTTTTTCGCCAATTGCTGTACACACGCCAAACACATGCCACTCAATAAAATTCCTGATCTTATTCATACCGCAAATTTAAAAATATTATTTTTTGTAACAAGGAGTTTAATAAAAGTTAAGTTTATTTCGTGAGTCGATTTTTGTAAATTTGCATTCACTAAAATTTACCCTTCAAAGTAATCAAAAATTTGAAGAGTACCTTTTATATCCTGTTAATTTAAAATAGTAGCTATGGTATTTGATATTGAAATGATTAAAAAAGTTTATTCCGAAATGGGAACAAAAATTTTAGCGGCACGTAAAGCCGTTAAAAGACCATTAACCTTAACGGAAAAAATATTATACACCCATCTTTGGCAAGGCGATGCTACGGAGGCTTTTGAAAGAGGAAAAAGTTATGTTGATTTTGCGCCGGACAGGGTTGCCATGCAGGATGCTACGGCACAAATGGCCCTGCTACAATTTATGCAGGCCGGCAGAATAAAAGTTGCAGTTCCTTCTACTGTGCATTGCGATCACCTGATACAGGCTGAGGTTGGCGCCACTGCTGATCTTGCAAAAGCAAAAGATCAAAATAAAGAAGTGTATGATTTTCTGGCTTCTGTTTCTAATAAATATGGGATTGGTTTTTGGAAACCCGGTGCAGGTATTATTCACCAGGTTGTGTTGGAAAATTATGCATTCCCCGGAGGCATGATGATAGGAACAGATTCGCATACTGTAAATGCAGGAGGCTTAGGAATAATTGCAATTGGTGTTGGTGGCGCCGATGCATGTGATGTGATGGCAGGCTTACCATGGGAATTAAAATTTCCAAAATTGATAGGCGTTAAACTCACAGGAAAATTAAACGGCTGGACAGCATCAAAAGATATTATTTTAAAAGTTGCAGGCATTCTTACCGTAAAAGGTGGTACAGGCGCCATTCTTGAATATTTCGGAGAAGGCGCAAAATCACTTTCATGCACAGGCAAAGGAACCATCTGTAACATGGGAGCAGAGATAGGGGCAACCACTTCTATTTTTGGTTACGATGAAAAAATGGCTGAATACCTTAGAGGAACAGGAAGAGCAGAAGTAGCCTCAGCAGCTGATGAAGTTGCACAACATCTTACAGGCGATGAAGAAGTTTACGCTGATCCATCTTTATATTTTGACCAGGTTATTGAAATAAATTTATCCGAACTGGAACCACATATCAACGGACCATTCACACCGGATCTTGCATGGCCGCTTTCTAAATTTGCAGATGCAGTAAAAGAAAATGGCTGGCCTGAAAAACTGGAAGTCGGTTTAATTGGCTCATGCACTAACTCTTCTTATGAAGATATTACAAGAGCAGCATCTATTGCAAAGCAGGCTACTGATAATGGATTGCTCGCTAAATCAGAATTTACGATAACCCCGGGATCAGAACAGGTTAGATATACAGTTGATCGTGATGGCTATTTAGGCATCTTTGAAAAAATGGGTGGTGTAGTTTTAGCAAATGCCTGCGGACCTTGCATTGGTCAATGGGCCCGTCACACAACAGATCCGAATCAAAAAAATTCTATCCTCACTTCTTACAACCGCAACTTCGCAAAAAGAAATGATGGCAATCCAAACACACATGCGTTTGTTGCATCGCCTGAAATAACAACTGCCTTGGCAATTGCAGGTTCTCTTACATTTAATCCGATAACAGATTATTTAACCAACGATAAAGGAGAAAAAATAAAATTTAAAGAACCTGAAGGGATTGAAATGCCAATAAAAGGTTTTGCTGTTGAAGATGCAGGCTATCAACAACCGGCGGAAGATGGCAGTAAAGTGGAAGTAAAAGTTTCTCCTGATAGTGATCGTCTTCAATTGCTGGATCCTTTCTCAGCATGGGAAGGAACAGATCTTAAAGATTTGCGTTTATTGATAAAAGCAAAAGGCAAATGCACAACAGATCATATTTCTATGGCAGGACCATGGTTAAAATACAGGGGACATTTAGATAACATCAGCAACAATCTTTTGATAGGAGCAGTAAATTATTTTAATGAAAAAACAAATCTTGTAAAAAACCAACTCACAGGTGAGTACGGCGCTTTACCTGATACACAAAGGGCTTACAAGGCCGCAGGAGTAGTATCTATAATTGTTGGTGATGAAAACTATGGTGAAGGTTCATCAAGAGAACATGCTGCAATGGAACCAAGACATTTAGGTGTAAGAGCCGTGCTTGTAAAATCTTTTGCAAGAATTCACGAAACAAATTTGAAGAAACAAGGAATGCTGGGAATAACATTTGCCAACAAAGAAGACTATGATAAGATACAGGAAGATGATCTTATTGATATAGATGGATTAACTTCATTCAGTGTAAATAAACCGCTTATCGTTCATCTTCATCACAAAGATGGCACACAGGAAACATTCCTCGTAAATCATACCTATAATGAACAACAGATTGAATGGTTTAAAGCAGGTGGAGCTTTAAATATTATCCGCAGGGAGTTTGCGAATAGAACAAAGAATAATTGAACGAGGTAGTTCTCATTATTTGGTCGGTCACCCGCCAACGCATACACCTGGGCAGGAAAAATACTGCGATATAGCGAAGTGAAATATCCAATACGGCTTTGGTGTAATTTACTCCACTCAATAATTTTATTAAGCTCAGTAATTACTTCATCAATTGATGTGGCCTGTATCACAAGCGTAGTTTAAGAATATGAATATATTAATTTAAGGCAAATATTTTTAGAAAGGTTTTTAAACTTCAATGACGCAGGTATATTGACATCTCAAAATAAAAAAGCCGGACACGAAATTAAAAACTCTAAGCATTTACTTTTTGTTTAATAACAATTTTAAATTGTTGTAAATTCGTTTATACTATTTTATTATGGCACCACAATTTCTTACAGACATTAAAGGAAAAAAAACAGGTGTATTTCTTTCCATGAAAGATTATAAAAAATTAATGGAAGAGTTAGAAGAATTGGAAGATATTAAAGCTTATGATAAAGTAAAGAAAAGAAAAGAAAAAACAATTCTTCTAAGAGATGCAATTAAATTAAGAAAGAAAGAAAAGCTTTCACATGCCTAAGTACACTGTGGTTATTACCCAATCGGTGCAAAAGTATCTTAAAAAATTTCCTGATAAACTTTCTAATAAGATAGAATCAGCAATGCTTTCTTTAGAGTCTAATCCAAGGCCTTTTGGTTGTAAAAAATTAAAGGGAAGAGAAGCATATAGAATAAGAGTGGGTAATTACAGAATTATCTATGAAATCGAAGACAGGATTTTAAAAGTTACAGTTGTTGATGCTGGCGACAGAAAAGAAATTTATTAATGCAATCCTCAATTATAAATAAAAAGCCGGGCTACTAAAAAGAAGCCCGGGACTAATCAAAAATCTTAACCATTTATCTTAACACTGAGAAACTATATAAAAGACGATGACTGTTTTTAGT